>JBEKUQ010000508.1:0-3172 GCA_049514835.1 Verrucomicrobiota bacterium
TACGAGAAGCTCGGGGAGCGGCGGATTGGGCATTGCGGATTGCGGATTGCGGATTGCGGATTGGGCATTGCCGGTTGATTCCGCGACCGCTCCGGGTCCCGCCACGACGCTGTTGGTGCTGCTTGCCATCAAGCCAGAGCTTAGCCTGTTGCTGAAGGAATTGCCAGTTTGGACGGGAATGAAGGCGCGGGAGACGGCTTATTTCACGGAGTTTGGTGGACAGCGTGGAGCCGTGCTCATCGTGGATTTGCCGGACCTGTCGAAGGTGCCTTCGCTGGCGGAGCCGTGGTTCCTGATTTTTCAGGCCGATGTCGAGCCTCAGATTATCACGAGATCCCATTGCAATTTCGGCCGCGCAAGCCGGTCCATTCCTCGGATGATTGACGGTCCAACAACTGGCATTGGTTGAAGCAGGCGCGCGCAACTGGCTTGGCCTGCAGGCCAAGAGGCATTTTGCCGCGCAAGTCTAGCAAGGAGTGTTCTTCAACCAAAGCTTCAGGAAGCAATAAAACGCGCCCGATTCATGCGCAAGCCTACGAAATAGCATAATCCCTGCACGTGAACAACATCCACACACTAAAAGCCGCAAGGAAAAGGTTCAGACACCCGCTACGCCAACGGCCCATAATCAAGTCAGCTATGCCGCTGTAAGAAAGCACAACCAGGCAAACGGCGTATCCAATGAAAATGCGCATCTGAAAATCATAAAAACAGCTTAACGCCAACTTATAGTCCATCCCGGTCTTGCCGTAGACCCAGATGGACGAAAAAATCCAACGCACAACGAAAGCCACTATCACGTATGCCTGGAAAAGAAACAAAAAGGCTCGCAACCATTCCTCCGGTGCTTTCGGAAGGATTCGGAATTTAAACGCATGTTCAATTTCTGGCCTCATTACGCAATGGGTTCGACAAAGAACCTGCCTCTACCGGCCTAATTGGCCGACCTGACAATGTTTGGCCTTTTAACACGCCGCACCAACATGACAAGCATAATCTTTCCTTTCTAAAGGCGCTTCCTCAGCATCTCCCGAATTCTGCTGGGATCAAATCGCGCGAAAAGCACCCCTGCTATGACCGCCCTGCCGCCGACCAGGCGGTAGTAAACGTTGTACGGAAAACCCGGCAGACGAACGCGATGAAAATGTTCAAACGCCAGATAGTGCGTCACGACCCCCGCTTCGATTTGCTGGAGCGCCCGTTTAAACGCAGTCTCGAAGCGCAGCCCGCCACGACCGGGTGAAAAAGCTTCGTAGTAATTAAATCCTTCGATGAAGTCGCCGGTGAGTTCCGGCAGAAAAACCAGTTCGCGGCTCATGCCTTGAGCGCTTGAGCCTTGGTCCAGAATTCCTTTTGCGAAAGGGCGGAGGATGGATTGCTTTCGTAAAGAGACCACCGCTTCTCCAATTCCAGCCGATGGGCCACCGGCGCGGGCAATGCTTCCGGGTGGCGAATCGAGGCAGCCAGCTCCTCGGCTAATCCTAATCGCTCCAGGTCTGTCAGTTGCTCAAAATTCGGAATGTCCTTCACACTCATAAGCTCAATTTGCCCCAAACCCTGCCTGACGGCAAACGGATTCTACGTCGTGGAGGTCGTCTTTCCATGGTTTGAACAACCAGCGACAGGATCGTGGCAGGACAGAATCAACGTGGTACTACCGTCTTGCGGCGGGCCGGGGAGTGCCCCCCTCCCTTCCGTGGCGGACGGATTGCCAAAATGAGAAAGGGGCGGGGATTTGGGACTGCCAAAAGGCCGCGAGAAATTCCTTGCAAATGCCGCGGGAGGCTGGTTGTATCCGCGCGTTTCGGGCAGGACCAATTCAATCAAACACATGAAATATCTGAGAGCGCCTCTAGCAATTGCCGCCATGGCCGGCTGGCTTCAGTTCGGCCTGTTTCCCCTCGCGGCCCAACAGACCAATGAGACCGGCCAATTGCCGCCGGTGACGGTCGAAGGGGTGGGGACGGCGCCGATTCCCCAGGCCGACAGCAGCGCGACCACGGTGATCGCCGGCGCTGAAGTGCGGCCCGGGGAAATCACTTCGGTGCGGGATTTGACCGCGCAAGCGCCCAATCTCACGGTGTTTGGCGCGAATGACGAGCGCGCGCCCAAGTTCTCCATCCGCGGCTTGCGCGAAAACGGTTTCGGGGTCGGCGAACCGGTCCTGGGAATGTATGTGGACGATGTTCCTTACTTTGATCTTAATTCGCGGAACATTCCGCTCTACGACGTGGCCGGGATTTCGCTGGCGCGCGGCGAGCAGGGGACGCTTTACGGGGCCAGCGGGGCGGGCGGGGTGATGAACATCACCACCCGGCAACCGGGCAACGACTGGCACGGCTCCGGCACGCTGAGTTTTGGAGATTACAACGCGGAGAGTTATCAAGCCGGCGCGGGGGGCGCGCTGATCAAGGACCAACTCTATTTGAATCTGTCCGGCTTTTACGGTTTTCGCGACGGGTTCATTCACAATCTCACCCTCAATGATTATCCCGACGCGCAGGACACGTTGAGCGGCCGGGCGGAACTGCTCTGGACGCCCAGCGCGCCGTGGAAAATCGCCTTCACCGCGACGGGGGAACGGTTCCATGACGGATTTGTTCCCACTTACCGGCCAGGCCCATTTACGTATGCCGCTCCGCCGGCGCCGCCGGCGCGGCCCGATCCCGGCCCCTTCGCTGTCAATAGGAATGTGGACGGGTTCGACGATGCGGCGGATGACAATCAGGCGCTTAAAATCTCCTACGACGCCGGGCCGGCCGTCCTTTCCTCCGTGGCCACCCATCGGGATTGGAGGCAGAATCTGTTGCAGGACTTCGATTTTTCCGCGCTGCCCATCGCCGAGGGCTTCAGCCGGCCGCGGATCGAGCAATGGGGCGAGGAGTTTCATGTGAAATCCCCCGAGAACGCCGACCCCTGCAAATGGCTGGCCGGCTTCTATTTTCTGGACAACGACCTGCGGGCGGATTCGGGCTACGTCGGCGCGGCGCCCAGCGTGACCGATGCCGACGGGCAAACCTACGCGGGTTTCGGCCAGGGCACTTACACCCTTTTTGAGAAACTCGACTTGACGGCCGGACTGCGCGCCACCTTTGACGACCGGTCCATCCGCGGCTCGGTGGTGAACGCCCTGGGAGGGCCGGCGCCCGTCCACGCGGCCGCCGATTATTCG
>JBEKUQ010000509.1:0-3167 GCA_049514835.1 Verrucomicrobiota bacterium
ACACGGCGTCACCCAGTTCGGCGCCCCCGGCCAGTTCGGAGAAAAAATCCTCCCCTGGCTCCGGCAAAACTACGTCCTCGAAGCCTCCGACCAGGGACGCAGCAAAAGCGCGACGCTGCTTCGGCGAAAAACAGTTCCCTAGCCGCGCGCCAATCGGGAATCCTCCGACGGATCTGACGGATCCGAACTTTGCCCGCTCAGAGCCACTGCACCAAGCGGCGCAAGACCTGCTCGTTGCATTTCAGCCAGATAATGAGCGCGTCCAGCAAACTGTGCCTTGTCAGGAGCGGCACGCCGACCAGCAGCACCAACGCATTGCCCAGGAATATCACGGCCGCCGAAAAAACATAGCCTTGACTCGTGATGTCCGTCTGGCGCGTCCGCAAAATGTGCCAGGTCAGCGTGACATGAAAAGCGTAGGCTGCGCCGAGCAGCAAATGAAACCACGGCACGTAGGCCCGGTGCCAGGCGCCAACCAGAATCAACACCACAAAAACCAGCACCAGCAGCGCCGCGTAAAAGGGAAAAAAATACGGCGCCAGCACGATGAGAAAATTGCTTTTCGTGCTCACCACATGGCCGCCCTCCGCCGCGGCCTTGAATCCTTTGACCCTCCCTCCGAAAATCCACGTCCACACCGCGTGGGTCAACTCATGCCCGAAGACATACACCCACATCGGCTTGGGCAGCAGCAGGAAGACGACGATCCAGCACGCCACCCCCGCCAGCATCGGCAGCCACACCCGGTCCGCTCCGCCGCCGATCTGCGCCACGACTGCCCACAGCGCCCTGGCCGTCCCGACGCACACCGGCAGCAGCAAAATCCCGACAAACATCTTCACCCATTTCGGCACGCCGCAGCATCCGATATTCCACCATTCAACGCCAGATAATTTGGCGACCGCGACCAGGGTGGGTTCCCCTCTTGATCTTAATCCTCATCTTACTCTTAATCTCCTAATCAGCAGGACGGATTAAGATCAAGAGCAGGATCCAAGAAAGTGAATATGCAGCCAGACGCGCCCCACTTTATCATTTATCCTTTCCTCCCGCCCACCTATAAATGGGGCATGACGAAGGACCAAGCCGTGCAGATTTTTCGCCAGACCGGCGCGTTGCTGGAAGGCCACTTCATTTTGCGCAGCGGCTGGCACAGCCGCCTCTACTTCCAATGCGCCCTGGCCCTGCAAGAAATGCCCATCGTCGAGAAACTCGGCGCCGCGCTGGCCGCCAAGGTCCGGCCCCTGGCCGCCACCACCGTCATTTCCCCGGCGATGGGCGGCCTGGTCATTGGACAGGAGGTGGCCCGCCAACTCGGCGCGCGCTTTATTTTCGCGGAGAAAAATGACAACGGCAAGCTGGTCCTACGCCGCGGATTTGTCATTGCTCCCGGCGAAAAAATGCTGGTCGTCGAGGACGTCGTGACCAAGGGCGGCCGCGTGCAGGAAACGCTGGAAATCGTCCGCGCCCACCACGGCGCCGCCTTGGGCGTGGCGATGATCGTGGACCGCTCCGACGGCGAGGTCACTTTTGGCGTGCCCGCCTTCAGCTTGATTTCCCTGAAGGTGGAAGCTTTCGCGCCGGACCATTTGCCGCCTGACCTGGCCGCCATTCCCGCCGTCAAGCCGGGGAGCAAATAATCGCATGGCCTACGAATCGTTCAGAGATTTTTTGCGCGCGCTGGAAAGAGCCGGCGAACTGCAGCGCATCACCGAACCTGTCGCCACCGAGCTGGAGATCACCGAGCTGGCGGACCGGCAAATGAAATCCGCCGGCGGCGGCAAGGCGCTGCTGTTCGAAAAGCCCACCATCGAGGGCCGCGTTTCCCCCTTCCCGCTCGCCATCAATGTTCTCGGTTCCGACCAACGCATGGCCATGAGCCTGGGGGCGGACTCGGTGGAAGCCGTCGCGGCGGAAATGGGGGCGCTCATGCAGGCCAAACCGCCCGCCAGTTTTGGCGAAGTGATCAAACTCCTCGGCACCGCGCTGGAACTGCGCCATGCCAAACCAAAAACCGTGGGCCGCGGCCCTTGTCAAGAAGTGGTAAAACGGTTTGATGGCGCGCAGAATCCAGCGGCGGTCACAGACCGCCGCGACAATTGCCCGACTTTGCTCGACCTGCCGATCCTCAAATGCTGGCCGCTGGATGCCGGCCGTTTCATCACCCTGCCCTGCGTCGTCACGCGCGACCCGGACACCGGCCAGCGCAACGTCGGCATGTACCGCCTGCAGATTTACGACGGTCAGACCACGGGCCTGCACTGGCAGTTGCACAAGGTCGCCGCCCGCCACGCCGCCCGCAGCCTCCAAACCGGCCGGCCCATGCCCGTCAGCGTTTTCCTCGGCGGCGATCCCGTCTTCACCTTCGCCGCCACCGCCCCGTTGCCGGACGGTTTGGACGAATTCATCCTCGCCGGCTGGCTCCGCAAAAAATCCGTCGAACTGGTGAAATGTCTCACCAATGATCTGGAGGTGCCCGCCGACGCCGACGTCGTCCTGGAAGGCTACCTGGATCCGGCGGAGCCGCTGCGCATGGAAGGGCCTTTCGGCGATCACACCGGTTATTATTCGCTGGCCGATCTCTACCCGGTCTTTCACCTCACCGCCATCACCCATCGCCGCGACGCCGTTTATCCCGCCACCATCGTGGGGATGCCGCCGATGGAGGATTTTTACATCGGCAGCGCCAGCGTCAAATTGTTCCTGCCCGTTTTCAAAATGACTTTTCCGGAACTGGTGGATTTGGCGCTGCCGGCGGAAGGGGTTTTTCACAATCTGGTCTTTGTCAGCATCAAAAAGACCTACCCCATGCAGGCTTACAAAATCATGCACGGCCTCTGGGGCATGGGACAGATGATGTTCACCAAATACATCGTGGTGGTGGACGAGGATGTCAATGTCCACAACACCAGCGAGGTCTTGTTCCGTCTTTGCGCCACCACCGATCCGCAGCGCGACACCCTCCTCACCAAAGGCCCGGCCGACGTGCTCGATCACGCCACCACCGAATTCGCCATCGGCTCGAAGATGGGCCTGGACGCCACCCGCAAGCTCCCCGGCGAAGGCTTCAAGCGCGAGTGGCCCCCGCTCATCAAGATGAGCGATGACGTGCGGCGCAAGATGGCCCGGCTTTTTCACAGAGGAGGGCACGACGCCCGGGCCAATGC
>JBEKUQ010000510.1:0-3164 GCA_049514835.1 Verrucomicrobiota bacterium
CTGCCCCAGTTGGATTTTGTCCTCCTGCCGCGGTTCGCGCTGGTTGCCGAGCAAACGGTCGCGCAGGACGCGCAATTCGGGGTGAATGTCAATAAAATACTCAAAGAGGTTGGGCACGTCCCATTTGACGCGCAGGCCCATCTCGACCTTGCCGGCGACGCGCTCGAGCTGCTGCAAAATGACGTCCTGGTTGAGGGCGAGCAGGCGGCGGACGGCGTTGGCATCATCGGCAATGGTGCCGAAGGCCATCGGCAGGATGGTGCCGTCGAGCATGAGACGATAGAGGACGCCCTTGTGGGCCGCGAGGTGGGCGCGTTCCGGGCGCAATTTTTGGCGGGCGCAAAGGCTGACGACCGCGGCGACGGGGCCATGGTGGATGCTGTAAACGGCGGCGCCGTCAATGCCCGGCACGTCGTAGGCGCGGTCCTTGCCCAGGGCGGCGATGGCATAGAGGTATTCTCCGCGCGGGGACGGGCCGGATTCCGAAGGGGTGTTCATGGCGGGGAGAGCCTGGCGATGGTGTCAATACTGGAATTTGAATGCAGGGGCGAGGCGGCCGGCGGGGCCATGAGAGACGGGCGGGGAGGATGGAGCCGTTCGCCGGCCGGGCGGGCCGGCGGGCTGGCTGCCCAGACGGCGCAGCAGGGCGGCTTTTTCGGATTCCACGGTCTGGAGGCGGCCGTTGATGTTGTTGAGGCGGAGGACCAGATTGTCGCGTTCGGTTTCGCGGCGGAATTTTTCCATTTCCAGGGCGGTGATGGCCATGTAGGCCTTGTAGGGGAGGACGACCTGGTCGGGCGTGCCGGAACGGGTGCGGATGTGTTTGACACCGCGGATTATGCGTGCGGGAGGAGGCATTCGCCGTTTCCTTTCTTGTTGAGATGGCGCGGGCGCGGAGCGGGGGAAATGGGGGGGACGGAAGCGGCGGCGGCGCGCAGGCCGCCGAGCAGGGCTTCCTCGACCTTTTCCGGCATCAAGGAGCGGCCATCGCGGGTGACCTTGGCGGTTTCGGAAGCGAGGACATCGCGGCAGGCCCACTGGAAAATGGAATCGTCGGGGCGGGCATGGACGCCGCGCAGGGCGAGGACGCGGGCCAGGGCGATGCAGGCGCGGATGGTGGGCCGGCTGTTGTTGACGCCGACGCGCCGAAGGCCGCGCACGAGGTCAACGATGATTTCGGCGTCGGCCCGGCCCACGCCGGAGCGGGCGACGGTGATCTCGACCTCCGTCTGGCGGTCGTAGTGTTCGAGTTGAATGGTAATCAGCCGGTCCATCAAGGCGTCCTGGGTTTTGTGGACGCCGGCGTATTCCTCCGGATTGGAGGTGAAAATGGCGCGGAACTGGGGATGCACGCGCAGGTAGCCGCCGCTGGAGCGGCGCAGCTTGGGGAGGTTGAGGATGCGCTCGGAGAAAATGCTGAGGAACGGATTGTTGGCTTCGGGCCGGGAGCGGTTGAATTCGTCGTAGATGAGCGTGTCGCCGTCCTGGCAGGCGGTGGTCAGGCGGTTTTCCAGCCAGAGGGACTTCATCTCCTCCTCGGTTCTGACCACGGAATGGATGTAGTTGTCCACCACTTTGTGCTTGCGGTAGCCGCTGTCCTGGCCGACCAGGTCGGAGCTGCCGAAGTCATCGTCGCCGTGGATGAGGGAGACGGGCCGGCCCAGTTGGGCGGCGACATGAAAGGCCACGGTGGTCTTGCCCGTGCCGGCGGCGCCGGCGAAATGGATGGGATAGCCCGCCTGCAAATAAGTCAGGGCGCGCCGGGTGATCTGCTCGACAAACGCGGTGGCGACAAATCCATTGCCGGGCTCGAGCCGGACGGTGTCGGGGGCGGTTTCCAGCCTTTCGTTTCCGGGCGATTTGGAGTCAGGAACATTCATGACAAAAGGCGATATATGTTATGGTTGACGCAAGCCGGGCCGGCGAGCCGGAACAGCCTCAATGACCGATGTTTTGCCGCCGCTCTCCCGCGGCGCCCATCCCTGCAATCCATGCAACCCATGCAACCCATGCAACCCAACTACCCGGTCATTGAGGCCAAACTGTCCTGGCCGGCGGCGGCGGCGCGCCGCGGCTATCGTTTCTTCCTTCTCGCTTTGGGGGTTAAATCATCGGACGTCTCCCCGGCCCGAAAAGACGGTTTGGCGGCGGCGGGCGAGGGACGGGTTCTGGCGCTGGAGCCATCCCAGGCGCGGCGGGCGCCGGCGAGGTCCTCGCGGAACTCCTCCTGCATGCCGGCGACGGATTGCCGCAGCCCAGTGACCGCTTCCTTGACGCGGGCGACGAAGGCCCCCAGGTCGGCCGTGGTTTGGGCGGCGATTTCGGACCGGGCGGCGCCGAAACCCTGGAGCATTTGGTGGACCGCGGCCTGCATTTGGCCGCGGGATTCGGTGAGGCTGCCCAGCAGGAGCGAGCGGCTGGCGCGCAGCGCGGCGATCTCGCCGCATAACCGGGACATGTCGTTGGTCAAATTATTAGTCATGGGATAACCTTTCCTGGCTGGAAAATTGGCGCAGGCCGGGCTGGCCGGGCGGAGAATGGAGGCCATTCCCCGCCCGACGCTGGCGGCCGGCAACCCGTTTAGGCCGGGGCGGCGGCGGTGGCGGTGAGGCCGATGGCCTCGGCGTACTTCAGGTAAGTTTCGACGGAGGCGATGACGACGCGGGCCTCAATGGAGACCAGTTCGATTCCGACCAGTGAAACCTTGGCCCAAACATCAATCACGATGCCCTTGTCAAGAATTCGATCCACCACTTCCGCCAGACTCGAGGAGTCTGTTGATTTTGTGACTTTTGCCATATTCGTTTTGTTTTTAAGGTTTGCTCAATAAGGACCTTCCAGAAACCCTGGAATCGTTCTCGCCGGGAAGTAATGCAGGAGCCATGCCATGCCGCGGGGAAAAGTTGCCGCCGTCGGTTTGTCCTCGAAATCCCCCGAGTTTCCGGCGTTTTTTTGGATTGCGCAACCGGTGGGAGACGGCATTTAGGGAATGGGTTCCCTGGCCCGCGCTCCCTACGGCGGGGCTGGCCTCCTGCAAAAAAGTCAGTGGGAAGGCTCGACCTCACCCCGGCCCTCTCCTCCATCCGCCTTCGCCGGGCCTACGGCGGGACAGGGGAGAGGGGGAGTTGTCCGCCGTCTCGCGGAAGACCTGCGGCGGCATTGGC
>JBEKUQ010000511.1:0-3155 GCA_049514835.1 Verrucomicrobiota bacterium
CCAGCATGTTGGTAATCTTGTTCTGGGTCTGTTGCGCAATCCAGTCGTTGATCGCCGTCCTGGCGGCGTCGGCCTGTGTCGCAAAGTCGGCCTGGTTGATGTTGGCCTGGAAGTGGTTGCTGGCGTTTTGCAGAAAGGCGGGCAGGAACGGAAAGCCGATTTGGGTCCACAGCGCATTGGCAATGTCAAGCTCGATGGCGTTGGTCTGCTGGCTTGCTTGCAGCTCGATCTGGAGCTGCCCGAAATTGGAGGCGAACTGCGACTGGTTGGTGTCAAAACCCAGGACATGGGACATTTGCGCTTCGGTCTGGCCGCGCGCGCCGTCATAGGTCATGGCCAGGCAGGTCGAAATGCTGTAGGGGGAAAGAAAAAGATTGCCTTGGTTGGTGGCCAGTTGTTGATAAAGGTTGAGGGCGAAGGCGGTGTTGCTGGCAACCAGGGACTGGACCTGGGCGAAAAGAGCCGGCGGCTTCAATAATAGCAAAGGCGCCAGCAGGACCAAAAGGACCGAACCTTTACGCCAAAGACGTTCGCGGAAACTGGGTGTCGTTCCATCATGGAAGCGACCGCGTGAAGTTGATGTTTTCATACACTTCGGCTAAAACTCCTTCACCCAAGAATAATGCACTTCCCACAACTTAAGTCAAGCCAGGACTCTTGTTAAAAACCAAGGGGCGGTTTGACCCCTTTGCCCTGCACTCCGGCAACATCACGCAATTGCGCGAGGCTTTGACCACGGATTTCAGGTATTTGACGGATAGGGAATTGTAAGGAGCCGGGGGTTTCATCTGTGCCATCCGTCCCATCCGCGGTTCAATTCTTCTTGGTTGCGGCTTCGCCGCGCTGTGCCCTTTGCCGGGCAACCTTCCTCTTGACGCCCTGGAGCGGCGGCCCATGACGGCCGCGCTGCAAGGAAAAACGGCAAAATGTCACTTTTCTAGGACTGACCCCTGGGAGGCTTTTGCGGCGGGCGGGCCAATCTCGGCGCACCATTTTTCGATCTTCTCTTTGATGGCATCGCGCACCTCACGCGTCTTCTGGAGAACTTCCGCATGGGTGCCGCGGAAGCCGGACGGGTCGGGAAAACTCCAATGAAGGCGCTGGGCGGCTCCCGGGAAAACGGGGCATCGTTCGGCGGCGGCCTCGTCGCACACCGTAATGACGCAGGCGAAGGTTTTGCCGGATTTGAGTGTGTCAAACACACTTTTAGTTTTGTTGCCGGAAATGTCGAGGCCCGCTTCCGCCATCGCTTCCACGACGACCGGATTGAGCCGGCCGGGTTCCAGGCCGGCGCTGTGGGCTTCAAACCCGCCGCCGCAAAGGTGGTTGAGAAAGGCCTCCGCCATCTGGCTGCGGGCGCTGTTATGGATGCAAATAAACAGGACTTTCTTCTTCATGGCTGATTTTGCGGTTGTACCAGCCGCGCGACCGATTGCAGACATTGCAGACGGAGAGCATGACCGGCACTTCCACCAGCACACCCACGACGGTGGCGAGCGCGGCCGGGGAGCCGGCCCCGAACAGGGTGATGGCCACCGCCACCGCCAACTCAAAAAAATTGCTGGCGCCGATGAGCGAGCCGGGCGAGGCGATGTTGTGCTCCACCCGCAGGCGGCGCATGAGCAGATACGTCAAGCCGGAATTGAAATAGACCTGGATAACAATGGGAACGGCCAGGAGCAGGACCGCCGGCCACCGGCTGGTGAGGTTTTTGGATTGGAACGCAAAAATCAGCACCAGTGTCAATAACAAGGCGCCGATCATCACCGGATGAAATTTCGGCAAGAACTTCTGCTCGAACCACGCCCGGCCGCGCGACTTGAGCAAGGCCGTTCGCGTCAGCCAGCCAGCCGCCAGGGGGATGAGGATGAAGACAATGACGGACGTGATGAGCACTTTGGCGGGAACCACGACGTGCGCCACGCCGCAGAGAAACATGACAATGGGCGCGAAGGCCACCAGCATGATGAGATCGTTCACCGCCACCTGCACGAGCGTGTAGGCCGGGTCGCCGTCGGTGAGATAAGACCAGACGAAGACCATCGCCGTGCAGGGAGCGGCGGCCAGAATGATGAGGCCGGCGGTGTAATTCCGGGCCGTTTCGGGATCAAT
This sequence comes from Verrucomicrobiota bacterium, assembly GCA_049514835.1. Classification (GTDB taxonomy): domain Bacteria; phylum Verrucomicrobiota; class Verrucomicrobiia; order Limisphaerales; family Palsa-1400; genus JBEKOF01. Next base: position 2,113 of record JBEKUQ010000511.1, read on the forward strand.
CCACGCCGCGAAAACATGCTGCATGAACAGCCAGGCCAGAAAGGCCATGCTGAACGGCTTGACCAGCCAATTGACGAACAGCGTCACCATCAGTCCTCCGGGCTTTTGCGCGATGCCGCCAATGGCGCCGAAGTCCACTTTGAGCATCATCGGATAAATCATGAGCCAGAGCAAAAGGCCGATGGGAATGTTGACTTGCGAGCCTTGGCCGAACTGCAGGTTGCTCAGGTCTGAAGTGAGCGCCGGCAAGGCCTTCCCCAGCGCCACCCCCAGGATCATGCAGAGAAAGACCCAGACGGTCAGGTAACGCTCAAAGAAGGCGAGGCGCTTGGGGGGTAGTGAAGCGTGACCGTTCATGGATTGCACGGATTGGGTTTGCACGCCTGCACCTCCAGGCTGGTGAGGTACTCTGAAGGTTTCGCGCCCTTCGGCAAGTGTTCGACGATCTTCTGGTAAAGCGGATCCTCAAAACCGGTCATCGCCTCGACGTACTGCGGCTTGGATTTGAGGATAACGCCGGTCAATCCGGCCTCTTTGGCCATGCGCTCAGTTTCGTGGACAAGGACGGCGCCCGCCACACAGCCGACCAGCGCTTCCACCAACTTCCGCACGTCCTCCGGCAGAGGCCGCAGGAGCGCCATGTCGGAAACCGCCACACGGCCGCCGGGTTTAAGCACGCGGGCGATCTCGCGCCAGACCTGGGGCTTGTCGGGCGAAAGATTGAGAACGCAGTTCGAGATGATGACGTCCACGCTGGCGTCCGGCACGGGCAGATGCTCGATCTCGCCCAGGCGAAATTCCACATTGTCCAGGCCGGTCTGCCGGCGGTAGTCGGTGGTATTGCGGCGCGCCTTGGCGAGCATTTCCGGCGTCATGTCAACGCCGATCGCCCGCCCCGTTGCGCCCACTTTCCGCCCGGCAATAAACACATCGAAGCCGCCGCCGCTGCCAAGGTCCAGGACGACCTCGCCGGCTTTCAGAGCGGCCAGCGCCGCCGGATTGCCGCAGGAAAGGCCCATGTTCGCGCCCTCCGGGAGAGACTT
>JBEKUQ010000512.1:0-3150 GCA_049514835.1 Verrucomicrobiota bacterium
GGAGGTTGACGGCGCCATCGTTGTAGGCGAAAATCACTTCCGACTTGGAGCCGAAGAGCATGGGCTTGGCGTCCTCTTTTTTGGTGCGCGGCTCCGCTGTCAAGTAGAAACAACCCAGGGTGATGTCCTGGGTCGGCGTCATGATGGGCCGCCCGCTGGAAGGGCTGAAAATGTTGTTGGGGGCCATCATGAGCAGGCGGGCCTCCATCTGCGCCTCGACCGACAAGGGCACATGGACGGCCATCTGGTCGCCGTCAAAATCCGCGTTGTAGGCGGTGCAAACCAGGGGGTGAATGCGGATGGCCTCGCCTTCGATCAAGATCGGCTCAAAGGCCTGGATGGAAAGGCGGTGGAGGGTGGGGGCGCGGTTGAGCAGCACGGGATGGCCCTTGGTCACCTCTTCCAGGATGTCCCACACTTCGGGCGACTGCCGTTCGATCATCTTCTTGGCCGAGCGGACGGTGTGGACGTAACCCAGCTCCTTCAAGCGCCGGATGATGAAGGGCTCGAAGAGGACCAGGGCCATTTTCTTGGGCAGACCGCACTGGTGCAACTTGAGTTCCGGGCCGATGACAATGACCGAGCGGCCGGAGTAATCCACCCGCTTGCCCAGAAGATTCTGGCGGAACCGACCGCTCTTGCCCTTGAGCATGTCGCTCAAGGATTTCAAGGCGCGGTTGCCCGCGCCGGTGACGGCGCGGCCGTGGCGGCCGTTGTCAAAGAGGGCGTCCACCGCTTCCTGCAACATGCGTTTTTCGTTGCGGATGATGACCTCCGGGGTCTTGAGTTGCAGCAGGTTCTTCAAGCGGTTGTTGCGGTTGATGACGCGCCGGTAAAGGTCGTTGAGGTCGGAGGTGGCGAAGCGGCCGCCTTCCAGGGGGACGAGCGGGCGCAAATCGGGCGGGATGACGGGCAGGACGGTGAGGACCATCCATTCGGGCCGGGCCTTGGAGGACTGGAAGGCGGAGAGCAGCTTGATGCGCTTGGCCACTTTTTTACGGATTTGTTTGCTCTTGGTTTCGGTCATGGCCACCGAGAGATGATCCACCTGTTTTTGCAAATCCACGTTGGCCAGGGCCTCCCGCACCGCTTCGGCGCCCATCTTGGCGACGAATCCATCCGGGCCGTAAGTCTCGCGCGCTTCCCGGTATTCGTGCTCGCTCAACAACTGGTGCAATTTAAGCGGGGTCGAGCCGGGATTGATCACCATGTAGTCCTCGTAATAGATGACGCGTTCCAGGTTGCGCGCCGTCATGTCCAGGACGAGTCCCAGCCGGGAGGGCATGCACTTGAAGAACCAGATATGGGAGACGGGCACGGCCAGTTCAATGTGGCCCATGCGCTCGCGGCGCACCCGGGCCAGGGTGACTTCCACCCCGCAACGGTCGCAGACCACGCCCCGGTGCTTGATGCGCTTGTACTTGCCGCAGGAGCATTCCCAGTCCTTGACCGGCCCGAAGATGCGTTCGCAAAACAGGCCGCCTTTTTCCGGCTTGAAGGTGCGGTAATTGATCGTCTCCGGGTTCTTGACCTCGCCCTTGGACCAGGCGCGAATGGCTTCGGGCGAGGCGACGGAGATGGCCACGTACTCCACCTGGTTGACTTTGTCCAGGCCGAGCAACTCACGGGCTGTTTCTTTGGTGTTCATGATTATTTTAAATCTTTCGTCTATTAAGTCGCCGGCCAAGCCGTCTCAGCGGCCATTGTTTCTTTTACGCGGCTCCTCGCGCAACAGGTCGGCAGTTTCAGCCGCTACCGGCGCGCCCGGCGAGACAATCTTCCAGCCTTCCGCTTCCAACCGTTTCAGGTCTTCTTTCATCCGCAAGAACATCACATCCACATCGTAAGCGCACTCGCGCGCATGTTCTTCCCGAACGCGGTAAATCTCTTGCAGAATTTCGTTCATTTTAGGCTGCTCAGTGTCTGCGCTTGCGCGGCGGCCGCTTGTTCGACGGGGCTGGAATAGCCCACCTTCACGTCCATCGCCAGGGACTGCATTTCCTTGACCAAGACGTTGAAGGATTCGGGCACGCCGGCTTCCAGGCAATTGTCCCCCTTGACAATGCTCTCATAAATGCGCGTGCGTCCGCCCACGTCGTCCGATTTGACGGTCAACAACTCCTGCAAGCTGTAAGCCGCGCCGTAGGCTTCCATGGCCCAGACTTCCATTTCGCCGAAGCGCTGGCCGCCGTATTGGGCCTTGCCGCCCAAGGGCTGCTGCGTCACCAGCGAGTAAGGACCCACGGCCCGCGCATGGATCTTGTCGGCCACCAAATGGCCCAGTTTCATCATGTAGATGTAACCCACCACGATTTCCTGGTCAAAAACCTCTCCGGTGCGCCCGTCAATCAGGAGGGTCTTGCCGTGCTCCGGCAGCTTGGCTTCCTTGAGATAATTGCGAATGTCCTTTTCCTTGATGCCGTCAAAGACGGGGGTGGCGAAACGGAGACCGAGGAAGCGGGCCGCCCACCCCAGGTGGGTTTCCAGCACCTGGCCCACGTTCATGCGGGAAGGCACGCCCAGCGGGTTGAGCACAATGTCCATGGGCGTTCCATCCGGCAGAAACGGCATGTCTTCCTCCGGCACGATTTTGGCGACCACACCCTTGTTGCCGTGGCGGCCGGCCATCTTGTCGCCCACGGACAATTTGCGCTTGGAGGCCACGTACACTTTGACCGATTTGATCACCCCGCTGTCCACTTCTTCCCCCGCCTCGCTGCGTTCCAGTTCCTCGTCGTGCTGCATTTGCAGGTCGTCGAACTTCTTTTTGAAACTGCCGATGATTTCGCTGATCTTGTTGCGGATGGGCGAGGGGTCAATTTCGATGCGGTCATAGACCTGGGCCAGCTTGCGCAGGAGCGTCTTGGTGATCTTGCGGTTGGCCGGAATGATGATTTCCCCGGTCTCCGAATTGACCACGTCCAACGGGATTTTTTCGCCCAGCAGGATGTTGCTGAGGGCCTCGGTCAATTGTTCGCGCAACTCGTCCGTTTTCACCCGGTGCTCGTCCTGGACTTCCTTGGAATGGCGCTTGGTTTCCGGCTCGGCCTTGGCTTCCACCTCGCGCTCTTTCTTGGAGGAGACCTTGACATCCATGACGATGCCGTAGGTCCCGGAAGGAACTTTGAGGGAAGTATCTTTCACATCGGC
>JBEKUQ010000513.1:0-3145 GCA_049514835.1 Verrucomicrobiota bacterium
GCGGGCGTCGAGTTCCTTCCCGACACAAAATCCCTGCCCGGCGCGGCCGTGGACGTCGTGATTTGCCACCACGCCTTGGAGCACCTCCTCCAGCCGGCCGCGGCCTTGCAGGAAATGGGCCGGCTCTTGCAGCCGGACGGCAAACTCCTTCTCTTTGTCCCCTTCGAGCGCGAAAGAAAATACCGCCGGTTTGACCCGGCCGAGCCCAATCATCATCTCTATTCCTGGAACGTCCAGACCTTGGGCAATTTGGTCCACGAATCCGGCTTCCGCATCGCCGCCGCCGCCACCGCCCTCTTCGGCTACGACCGCTTTGCCGCGGTGTGGGCTTGCCAATGGCGTCTTGGCGAGCGCGGCTTTCGCGCCTTCCGTCGCTTCCTCCTGGTTTTAAAACCGGCCCGCGAAGTCCGCCTCGTCGCCTTCGTTCCCAAACCCAATTCATCAAAAGGAATCGCTGATCGTTGAAACCGGTGCTCAAGCGGCGCCAATTCCAGTGCGCTATGGTAAACCGAATCAACCGCGAAATACGCCCAACACGCGAACCCCGAAAGTTCCCGGGGAAAGGTCTGGATTCTTCGCGTTTTTCGCCTGTTTCGCGGTTCAAAGCTTTTCTTGGGCGAGGTTTTGGGGCTTCGCTTGCCGCTTGCCGCCCCGCCGCCAGTTGTGCTTTAATCCGCCCTCATGGACGTCAAAATTAAAATCTGCGGCCTGACCACCGTGGACGACGCCCTGGCCGCCGTCGCGGCCGGCGCCGATCTCCTCGGCTTCGTGCTCTGGGAAAAAAGCCCGCGCCATGTCTCGGTCGAAACCGCCCGCGAAATCGCGCGCCGCCTGCCGCCGGCCATCTCTCGCGTCGGCGTGTTCGTGGATGCTCCGGTCGAGCAGGTCATGTTCTCCTTGCGCATCTGCGATTTCGCCGCCCTGCAATTCCACGGCCGGGAATCCCCAGCCTATTGCCAGCAGTTCGCCGTCATGACCATCAAGGCCTTTCCCGTCCGCGACGCCGCCTCCTTGGCCGCCTTGTCCGCCTACGACACCGACGCATTTTTGCTCGACACACAGGTCGAAGGCCGGCCCGGCGGCACCGGCGAAACGTTCGACTGGTCCCTGGCCGCCCAGGCAAAAAAGTTTGACAAGTCCATCTTCCTCGCCGGCGGCCTGACCCCGCAAAACGTCGCCGCCGCCGTCCGCGCCGCCCAGCCCTTTGCCGTGGATGTTTCCACCGGCGTCGAATCCTCGCCCGGAAAAAAGGACCCCCAGAAGATGCGGGACTTCGTCGCCGCGGTGCGCGCCGCCTGAGCCGGATGCCACACGACCAACCCCAACCGAAAAACGACCGCCTGGCCCGCTGTCCCTGGCCGGTGGATGATCTCTATCGCGCCTACCATGACCAGGAATGGGGCGTCCCCATGCATGATGACCAAAAGTTGTTTGAATTCCTCCTCCTGGAGGGCGCGCAAGCCGGACTGAGCTGGCACATTATTTTGAAGAAACGCGAGAATTACCGCGCCGCCTTTGACCACTTCGACCCCGCCAAAGTGGCCCGTTACAACGCCGCGAAAATCGCCCGGCTGCTGCGCCTTCCCGGCCTCGTGCGCAACCGCCTCAAGATCGCCGCCGCCGTGCAAAACGCCCGCTCCTTCCTCGCCGTCCAGGAGGAATTCGGCAGCTTTGACCGCTATGTCTGGCGCTTTGTGCAGGGCCGCCCCATTGTCAATCATTGGCGGAGCATGAAGGAGGTCCCCGCCCGCACCCCCGCCTCCGACGCCCTCAGCCGCGACTTGAAACAGCGCGGTTTTAAGTTCGTCGGCTCCACCATCTGTTACGCCCACATGCAGGCCACCGGCATGGTCAACGACCACTTGACAACCTGCTTCCGCCATAAAGAATTGCTGGGCGCGGGATAAGCGGTGATGCGTCTGTCACGGGTGGTAGGCCGGGCAGCCCCCTGCCCGCCGCACGACGATGGTGTGACGTCGCTTCTTCTGCCAGAAACCGACGGCGGGCAGGGGACTGCCCGCCCTGCCTTTATCGGCACAGCCATCACTGCCCCTGCGATCAGCGTGATTTGTCTCCTTGCTGGGGGCGACGGCGGGCTGTAATTTCCTGCCATGATGATCATCCGCATGTTTTACTCATGAGTGTTGTCACGCAAAACAATCTGCCCGATGCCCGCGGCCATTTCGGCCCCTATGGCGGCCGTTACGTGCCGGAGACCTTGATGTACCCGCTCCAGCAATTGGAGCAGGAGTATTATCGCGCCCAACACGACCCGGCTTTTCAAACCGAACTCGATTATTATTTGCGCCAATTCTGCGGACGGCCCACCCCGCTCTATTTCGCCGAAAGGCTCACCCGCGAGCTGGGCGGCCCGAAGATTTATCTCAAGCGCGAGGACTTGCTCCACACCGGCGCCCACAAAATCAATAATGCCATCGGCCAGGTGCTGCTGGCGCGGCGCATGGGCAAGACCCGCGTCATCGCCGAAACCGGCGCGGGCCAGCACGGCGTCGCCACCGCCACCGTCGCCGCCATGTTCGGCTTGCAATGCGTCGTCTATATGGGGGAAGTGGACTGCGCACGCCAGGCCCTGAATGTCTATCGCATGAAAATGCTCGGCGCCGAAGTCGTGTCCGTCACCGCCGGCCAAAAGACTTTGAAGGAGGCCGTCAATGAAGCCATGCGCGACTGGGTCACCAACGTGCGCCACACCCACTACATTCTCGGCACCGTTTATGGCGCGCATCCCTATCCGCTGATGGTGCGCAATTTTCAGCGCGTCATCGGCGATGAGGCCCGCCGCCAAATCCTCGAACAGGAGGAGCGCCTCCCTGATTTGCTCGTCGCCTGCGTCGGCGGCGGCTCCAACGCCATCGGCCTTTTCTATCCCTTCCTCGGCGATTCCAGCGTCCGGATGCTCGGCATCGAGGCGGGAGGGGAGGGGATCATTTCCGGCCGGCACGCCGCCCGGTTCCAGGGCGGCTCCCTCGGCGTCCTCCAAGGCACGCGCTCCTTCATTTTGCAGGATGAAAACGGTCAAGTTCAACTAACCCACAGCGTCTCCGCCGGCCTCGATTACGCCGCCGTCGGCCCGGAGCACGCCTGGCTGCGCGATCAGCACCGCGTCGAATACGGCTTCGCCACC
>JBEKUQ010000514.1:0-3139 GCA_049514835.1 Verrucomicrobiota bacterium
CCAATGCCACCTCGACACCCAGGCGGAATTCCATCTGCCCCGGCACCATCCCGTCCTCGAAGGCAAAATGAACTGTGTGCAATGCCACGATCCCCACGGCACGGACATCTTGAAGCGGGCGGGAGGACTGGCCATGGCGCGCTTGAACGAGTCGTGCGCCGCCTGCCATCAGGCGCAAACCAAGCCGGTCGTTTTCGAGCACCCGGCCCTGCGCGAAGGTTGCGCCAGTTGCCACAATCCGCATGGCTCCATCAACGCCAAGCTCCTCACCGTGCGCGATGCCAACCTCTGCCTGCGCTGCCACGCCCAGACCCCCGGCCCGGCCGCCGCCGGCGGCATCTTCATCGGTAATGTCAATCATACCACTTTCCTCCGTTTCGGCTCCTGCTGGACGGCCGGCTGCCACACCGCCGTGCATGGCTCCAACACTCAACCCGTCTTCCTCTATTGAACGGCCCTTGCGCCAATCCCAATAAAAATCGCTCCCGGATCGCGCCCCGCCCCCGTCCCTCCGCCGGGCCGGGCCATAGAGAGGAGACGGTGGGATACACTACAAAGGCGGAGTGCGCCCGTCCCCGGGCGCAGCAATGTGATGGAGCCAATAAGCCTTGGAAAACTTGGTTGCCCCCGCGCAGTCCGGGCTTGCTGCGCCCGAGGACGGCCGCGCTCCTCTGCCGTCTGTCCTGCAGCCTTGGCAGTAAATGGGCGGCTCGCTCCCGCCTTGTCCTCCTCCTCTTGTGCGCCCCCTCCGCCGCCGCCGCGCAAGTGGATGAGACCAATCTGCCGCCGGTCGCCGCGGTGACGATTGATTTCGCCCGCGACATCAAGCCGATCCTGAACAACTCCTGCGTCCGCTGCCACTCCGGCCAAAAACCCAGAAGCGGATTCCGCCTCGAAAATCGCGTGGACGCCCTCAAAGGCGGCGACAACGGGGTTGACATTGTTCCCGGCCACAGCGCGCAGAGCCATCTGATTCATTACGTCGCCCGCCTGGTCCCGGATCTCGAAATGCCCCCGCCCGGCAAGGGCGAACCGCTCTCTCCCGCGCAAATCGGCTTGTTGCGTGCGTGGATTGACCAGGGAGCGGCCTGGGAAGCCGGCCGGCCCGCCGACCAATTCACTTACTCCCTCTCGCCCCTCATCGGCGGCACCGCGGTGCGCGGCGACGCCCAAAAATTTCGCGAACTATACTGGGAGAAAAACGGATTCAACGGCGGGCTGGCGCAATTTGACCTGACGGAACACCCCGCCCCCGACACCCGGTTTTCCTTCTCCGGCCATGCGCTGGCGGACGATTACAAACTGGACATGTCCCTGCGCAAGAACGGCCTGGGTTTTATTGACTCCGGCTGGGAGCAGTACCGCAAGTATTTCGATGGCACGGGCGGCTACGATCCCTTTTTGAGCCGGTCCGTTCCGACGCTCGGCCAGGGCCTCCATCTGGATATTGGCCGGGCCTGGGTTGATGTGGGCCTGACCCTGCCCAACTGGCCGCAAATGACCCTCGGCTTTGAACAGGATTACAAGGTCGGCGCCGAAGCCGCCACCGACTGGAATGGCACGCCGGGCAGTGACCTGCGCAATCTCGCCCCCGCCAGCAAGCAAATCCACGAGGAGGTCAATATCATCAAATTCGACCTCGATCACCAACTGGCCGGGGTCACTGTCGAAGAACGTTTTCGCGGCGAATTCTACAACCTCAACTCCCATTACACCAACCTCGACGCCCGCGATGCCGCCGTGGAAAACGCCCGTGAGGGCAACAGCTATTTCCAGGGCGCCAACACCCTGCGCCTGGAACGTAAATTCACCGATTGGCTCTTCGGGTCCGCCGGTTATCTTTACAGCCAGCTCAACGCCGACGCCTCCTTCTCCGATGCCGCCAACCACAATCTGGCCTTGATGGACATGGTCCCGCAGATCACCCTGCAAAGGGAGTCCCATGTCTTCAATCTCAACGGCCTGCTCGGCCCGTTCGACAGCCTGACCCTTTCCTCCGGTGTGCAGGGCGAGTGGACGCGCGAACACGGCTTCGGCGGCAATGACGCCATGCTCAATCCCATCTTCACCAACGGCTCCGCCCCGCCTCCCGCCATCAGCCCCGTCGTCCTTTCCATGCTCAACTCCTCTTACGATGAAAGCTCCCTCACCGAAAGCACCGGCTTGCGCTACGGTAAAATCCCCTTCACCGTCCTCTTCGCCGACGCCCGCTTGCAGCAACAGAGCATCGGCCAGTCGGATTACGATCTGCAAAAGGCGGCCGATTTTATCGAGAACATCGCCTTTTCCAGCCAACTGACCGATTTGCGCGCGGGCTTCAACACCTCTCCCTGGCAAAGGGTCTCCTTCAGCGCCCACTATCGCCGCTACGAGAACTTCAGCCAGTACCAGGACGAGCGCCCAGGACCTCTGCCCGTCGGCTATCCCGGCTTTATCCGCGAGCGCGACCTGCTGACCGATGAAACCGAGGCCCGCCTGGTCTTGCGGCCCTGGCCCTGGTTGAAAACCACCTGGTCATATCAATACTTGACAACCGGTTATTCGGCCGTCTCCGACGCCTCTCCCAAGCGCGTCTCCCCGGGCGGCGCCATTGTCGCCGGCCAATATAGGTCCCAGATTTACGCCCTCAACACCACTCTGACGCCCTGCCCACGCCTCTACCTCTCCACCACCTTCTCCTATCAACCGACCACCTCCATCAGCGCCGCCAACGGCGTGCCGACGGTCGTGCCCTACCGCGGCGACATTCGCAGCCTCATCGCCAACGCGACTTATGCGCTGGGCCGCAACTCGGACCTGTTTGCCAATTATTCGTTCTCCGAGGCCAATTACGCGCAGAACGATTTTGCCGCCACCGTGCCGCTGGGCATCCAGTACCGCCAGCACGCCGTCGCGGTCGGTCTGGACCGGCGCCTGGGCAAAAACGTCACCGCCAAAATCCAGTACGGCTATTACCATTACGCCGAGCCGTCCAGCGGCGGCGCCGACAATTTTACCGGCAACTCCGTCTTCGCCACCCTGACCTTCCGGGGCCCGTAATGGCGGGCGCGTTTCAGATTTTTGGGTTCCCCTCCTAATCTTAATCTTAATCTTGATCTTAATCTACGAAGCAGAACATTAGAGCGGTTTAAGTTAATCT
>JBEKUQ010000515.1:0-3137 GCA_049514835.1 Verrucomicrobiota bacterium
CCGGCGGGGTGCCGGCCAACTACATTGCTAAATGGGACGGCAGCGCCTGGTCGGCCTTGGGCTCGGGAATGAACAGCTCCGTTACTGCGCTGGCGGTCAGCGGAACCAATCTCTACGCCGGGACAGGCGAGCCAGTCAACAACATCGCCAAATGGGACGGCAGTGCCTGGTCGGTCTTGTCGGGGATCATCGGTGTTTACAATCCCGGGATTTATGCGTTGGCAGTGAGCGGGACTGATCTCTACGCTGGGGGAGGGTTCACCAATGCGGGTGGGGTGACGGCCAACTACCTCGCCAAATGGGACGGCAGCGCCTGGTCGCCCTTGGGCTCGGGGATGAGTGGCGGCGCCAATTCTTCTTACGTTTATGCGCTGGCGGCTGACGGGGAGGGGCATCTGTTCGTCGGGGGAGACTTTTCCATGGCCGGGACCAACGTGTCCCCCTACCTCGCCCAGGCAAATCTACCCAGCGTCCCAGCCATCTTAATGCCCCCGCAAACCCAGACGGCGGAGGCTGGCGCCACCGTGCATTTCGCAGTGGAGGCCACAGGCGAGCCGGCGCCAGCCTACCGATGGTGCCAGAACGGCACCAATATGCTCAGTTGCGCCAACAATGAGCTGGTCTTGACCAATATCCCGTATGCGCGTTCCGGCACTTACACGGTGGTGGTCACCGATGTTTTCGGCGCCGTGACCAGCGCGCCGGTTATGCTCAATGTGATCGCGCCGGTGCCTCGAAGGCGGGTGCCGGGCGTCAACTTGACGGGGCAGGCGGGAAACTTTCTCGGCCTTGATTACAGGGATAATCTTGGCCCCACCGCGAATTGGCAGACGATGGCCACGATGACCCTTTCCAATGCTTCGCAATATTATTTCGATCTCTCACCGCTCCCGACGCAGCGGTTCTATCGCGCCTGGCAAACGGGAACGCCCGCCGTTGTTCCGTCGCTGGACCTGCACATGGTTCCGGCGATCACGTTGGCGGGCAACGTTGGCGACTCTTTGCGTCTGGATTATATCAACCAGTTTGGCCCGATAGACGCCTGGGTCACGCTGGGCACGGTGACGTTGACCAACTCATCGCAGCTTTACTTCGACGTGTCCGAGCCTGGCCAGCCGCCGCGGCTCTACCGCATCGTCCAGGCGCCGTAGCAAGAATATCTTTGCAGTCGCAGGATGACATACGACAATAATAGGTCAACTTGCTTGCATCCAATGGCACCCAGAGCGCGTTTTGAGATTATTCCGGGCGGGCTGTTTTCAAAACACGCTCTTGGGCGGCTCCTGTGGCTGGTCGGATTGGCAGGCGCGGTGCCGGTGCCGGCCGGGGCGGCGGAGGACCGTTGGTGGCCGGCGCAGGCCTTGCCCAAAGCGATCGTTCAAACCTCCAATGAGGAAGAATTTCCGCAACCACGCGTGGCGCTCCAGATGATGGTGCAATCGGTGGCGGGCCTGGCGGCGAAGGCGGTCAACGAAGGGCGGGGCGAGGAACTGGTGTGGGTCAACAATAGGAATGCGGACATGGAGGACTGGCACGCGCGGCTGATGGCGCTGCATCCGGAATGGGAGACGCGTGGTGTTTTTTCGCCTTGGGATTTGGCGGACCGCTATATCAAACAGGGGCTGATCAAAGGCTATGTCCTTTATCGCGCCGACACATCCGCGGGCGCGGGCGGCGGCATGGATTGCTCGGTCAACGTCGCCACCAGCGTGGCCGGGCTGCTGGACGGCATCATGGTGGAGGAGAAACTGGAGGACCAGGCCAAGGCGCACGGCCTGAAACTGCTGCTGGATGCGCGGGAGAAAACCGAACAATGGTGTTTCCAAATTTACCAGGGCCAGTTCACGCGCCGGATGCTGTGCCTGCAGGACCCGCGCAAACCCAACATCCGCGACCTGGCCATAGCCCAAAAGGCCTTTACGGTCTTTGCCAGCGAGGAAACGACGCGGGCCGCGGCGGCCTGGCTGGAACCGCTCTCACCGATTCTCGGCTGCGGCGCCGGCGACGAATTTGTAAAGACCGATCTGACCACGCGCCAGGGCAGCCTCCAAAGCTCGACCGACTGGTGCCTGGACCTGCCTGTTCTAATGGCCGGAACCGGGCAACTGAGCCTGCCCAAGCAGAAGAACCCCGACCCGCGCACGATGGATTGGAGCGACGGGCGCAGCGCGGTCTGTTTTATTGACACGGATGGGGACAACGTGCAATGGCAGGAAGGCAACTTTTTCCGGGAAGGCGGCAGTTATTGGGCCAACCCGGACCGGGGCAAGATTCCCTTTGGTTGGTCGTGCTGTTTCAGCCAGCTTGCGCAATTATGCCCGGAGGCGATCGCTTACGCGCTGGCCACGCAGTCGCGCAACGACTCGTTCATCGAATGGGGCGGCGGATATTACTACCCGGACCGCTTTGGCCTGGAGCGCACGAACCGCTGGGAACTGCTGGCCCGCCAGGCGGAGCGCACCTGGGAACTGATGAAGAAAACGAATACCCGCATGATCGGCTTTAATTTTTCACGGTTCGACTCCCCTGATGCCCGCAAGGCGTGCGAGGTGTTTGCCGCGCAAACGGACGGATTGCTGGCAATCCTGGCTTTCCAATACTATCCGTACGAAGGCGGGGCGGGAAAGACGTTCTGGGTGAAGGACCGCAACGGAGAGGAGGTGCCGGTGATCAGCGCGCGCTACACCATCTGGGAACACGCCGGCAGCCGCGAGCGCGCGGGCACGCCGGCCCGGGTCGCGCGCGCGATTCGGGACACGGTGGAAAAATCCCCGGCCGACCAACTGCCGCGCTACGACTGGGTGATCGCCCATGCCTGGTCGTGGTTCAAGAGAGCGCCCGGCAGCGACGAAAACGCGGAGGACATGAGACAGGAGAACGCGGCGGCGCAAGGGGGTGTCTGCGGTTACTCGCCGGTGACCTGGTGCGCGGAACGGCTGCCGGAGGGCATCCGGGTGGTCAGCCCGGAGGAACTGGCGTGGCGGATTCGGATGAAACACGATGGGGCGGCGACGCGGAAGCTGATCAGCCAATTGCAGTGATTGGAAGGATACTCGTTTCTTCGCAGGATGGACGATGGTGAATGGGGGAGACACGCGGAACCGCGATATCCTTTGAGTTATTCTTCCGCCGGCGGG
>JBEKUQ010000516.1:0-3133 GCA_049514835.1 Verrucomicrobiota bacterium
AAAATCTGCCGCTCCTCCTCGCGCGACGGATAGACAATTTTGAGCTTCAACATGAAGCGGTCCACCTGCGCCTCGGGCAGCGGATAGGTCCCCTCCTGTTCAATCGGGTTTTGCGTGGCGAGGACCAGGAACGGTTCCTCCAGCTTGTAGCTTTGGTCGCCGATGGTGACCTGCTTTTCCTGCATGGCCTCCAGCAGCGCGCTTTGCACCTTGGCCGGCGCGCGGTTGATTTCGTCGGCCAGCACCAGGTTGGCGAAGATCGGCCCGCGCCGCGTGGTGAACGCGCCGGTCTGCGGATTGTAAATCTGGGTGCCAATCAAGTCCGCCGGCAACAGGTCGGGGGTGAATTGCAGGCGGGAGAACTTGACGTTCAGGCACGCCGACAAGACCTTGACGGACAAGGTTTTGGCCAGACCGGGCACGCCTTCGAGCAGGACGTGGCCGTTGGCCAGCAAGCCAATGGTCAGGCGTTCCACCAAGTAATTCTGGCCGACGACCACCTTGGCAATTTCACTGAAGAGGGGCCGCACAAACGCGCTGGCCCGTTGCACCTCATCGTTGATCGCGCTGATTCCGGTATTCATAATTCAGAGTCACAGACCGCAAATGATAATGCCTAAAAGACAGTCAAATTTCAAATTTTGTTCAGAAAAAATCCCGGAGGACTCCGTGTTGGTGCGGGGGGCGCTGAGTGTCTGCCACGGCGGGGACTGGAGTGACTGCCCTCCCTTTGCCGGCTGTCTGTTCGAACAATCGCTTTCCTGGTTCTAGCTGCGTCAGCTCAAAGTCTCCGCGGTTTCGATTTCCCGTTTTAACAGCCGGTTGACGAGGGATCCCATGTCTTCGTGGCGCTTTTGCGCGGCCTTGGTCAATCGGGCTTGCACATCGGGATCGAGGTAAACCGGCAAATTCAGCCTTGCGCCGGACCGATAAAACTTGCCTCGTTCAGCTTTCGAAAAGTCGTATTCTTTTTTCATGGTCATTTGCAACGGTATTGACGCGCTTCATTTTTCGTGGCCTTGCGGGCAGAGATGATGCGGCAACCAGCCGCGCCCTCTTCCACCTCACGCCACGTATGAGAGATTACCAGCAATCGGCCTTGAGAATCCATCCCCAAAGTAATCCAACGGTCTTCCGCTTCGCTGTGTGAGCGGTCGTACAATGAAAGAGCTTCTGGATCGAGGAACACAGTGACGGCGCCTTCAAACGTAACGCCATGTTTGCGGAAATTCGCCGCCGCTTTTTGCGGATCCCATTCAAAGTTGGACTCGAACGGCAACATTCTTCAATTTCAGGTTCGAGACGCCGCCAGTTCCTCCTCGAAATCCACGATCTCCTTGATCTGCGCCAGGAACCAGCGGTCAATTCTGCTCAGTTGAAAAATCTCCTCCACGGTCAAGCCGGCCCGCAGGGCGTGGCGGATGAAGAAAATGCGTTCCGCGTTGGGCACGCTCAGTTTCTGGCTGATGATTTCGCGCGGCAATATATCGCGGTCCTGATAGACCGTCGCGCCGATGCGCCAGGGCCGGCCGTCGCCCCCCAATCCGGCCCGGCCGATTTCCAGCGAGCGCAGGGCCTTTTGCAGCGATTCCTTGAAGGTGCGCCCGATGGCCATGGCCTCGCCCACCGATTTCATTTGCGTGTTCAGGGTGGGATCGGCCTGGGGAAATTTTTCGAAGGCGAAGCGCGGCACCTTGGTCACCACGTAATCAATCGTCGGCTCAAAACTGGCCGGGGTCAGCCGGGTGATGTCGTTGCGGATTTCGTCCAGCAAATAACCCACCGCCAGCTTGGCCGCGATCTTGGCGATGGGAAAGCCGGTCGCCTTGGAGGCCAGCGCGGACGAGCGCGAGACGCGCGGGTTCATTTCGATGATCACCATCCGCCCGTTGTCGGGGTTGACGGCAAATTGAATGTTCGAGCCGCCGGTCTCCACCCCCACCGCGCGGATCACGGCGAAACTGGCGTCGCGCATGATTTGATATTCCTTGTCGGTCAACGTTTGAATGGGAGCGACCGTGATGGAGTCGCCCGTATGCACGCCCATGGGATCGAAGTTTTCAATCGAACATATTATGACGCAGTTGTCGGCCTTGTCCCGCATCACTTCCATTTCAAATTCCTTCCAGCCGAGGAGCGATTCCTCGATGAGGATTTCGGAGACGGGGGAAAGTTCCAGCCCGCGCCGCGCCATCATTTCAAATTCCTCGCGATTGTAGGCAATGCCGCCGCCGGTGCCGCCGAGGGTGTAGGCCGGGCGAATGATGAGAGGGAAACGCCCGATGCGCTCGGCCACGGCGCGGGATTCCTCCAAATTATGGGCCGTGCCGCTGATGGGGACATCCAGGCCGATGGAGAGCATGAGGTCCTTGAAAATCTGCCGGTCTTCGCCGCGCTCGATGGCGGCGGCGTTGGCGCCGATCATTTCCACGCCGTATTTTTCCAGGGTGCCGCGCCTGGCCAGGGCCATGGCCGTGTTGAGGGCGGTTTGTCCGCCCAGGGTCGGCAGCAGCGCCAGTTTGCCTTGGGCGCCCGTGCGGCGCATGTCTTCGGCCTCGCGCGCGATGATTTTCTCCACCGCTTCGGGGGTGATCGGTTCGAGGTAGGTGCGGTCGGCGAATTCCGGGTCGGTCATGATGGTGGCGGGATTGGAATTGACCAGGACAATGCGATAGCCCTCCTCGCGCAAGGCCTTGCAGGCCTGCGTGCCCGAGTAATCGAATTCGCAGGCCTGGCCGATGATAATCGGCCCCGCGCCGATGATCAGCACCGAGTGAATGTCTGAGCGCCTGGGCATAAAGCGGGCGAAACTTTAAGGCATTTGCCCGCGGTTGCCAGCGTTATTCTGCAACTCCGCCATCGGCAATTCCCCCTGTCTCACATCGTCAGTCCCCGCACGGTGGCTTCCAGACTGGCGGCATCGGCGATGTTGAAACTCTGGGCCTGCGGGTCAATTCGCTTCAAGAAGCCGCACAAGGCCGTCCCCGGCCCCAGTTCGATAAAACGGGTGAATCCCTGTTCGAGCAAATAGCGCATGGAATCCTCCCAGCGCACTTCCGAGGTCACCTGCTCGACCAGGCGCGCGGCGATGGCGTCGGGCGTGGTGTGGGGCCGGGCGGTGACGTTGGAAATG
>JBEKUQ010000517.1:0-3133 GCA_049514835.1 Verrucomicrobiota bacterium
TTCAAGCCTATGACCCCAACAATACGAAGCAGCCTGTGCGGCTGACCTTCGACTCCAACACCAGCGCATTCTCATTGCCGCCAAATCATTATTGGGCCGGGGGTGAATTGGACATCATTGAGATTTATCGGAGTTGGCTGATGTGATTCTGGACCGCCGAAAAGCGGCGCCGAAAAAGAGCAGACCGCACGCGTTAATCCCGCAGATGTAACCGATTTTATAGCTGCGACCCGAATTGTCCGGCGCATAAATCGGCACGTCCTTGCCGAGGACCAAGGTGGGCAGCGACAAGGGCATCAGCGCGCCATGCAAGACGCCGTATTTGAAGTCCGCGGTGTGGTTTTTCGGAAAGGCCCACGGCGAGGCCCAGCCGTAAAACCAGCCGAACACCACGGTCACAATCGCCAGCGTCAACGCTTTGCGCAGCCAAAGTTGGAGGCTGCTGAGAACAGGTCGGACTGGTGGCGGCAGGTCGTCCACAATCTTATCGGAGGGCCGGTCGCCGCCGGGCCCACCAATGCAGCCAGCGCCAGGTGTCCCGCCAGGGACATATATTGCTCCGGCTCGATTTGTAGAGGACCTGGATCGGGACAAATTCCACCCGCTCGCCAGCGGCCAGAATGGCCACCAAGGTTTCGGATTCGATTTCGAATCGCGCCGCGGACAGGGGGAGTCGCCGCAGAGTTTCCAAATGCCCCAGACGAAAACCGCACTGTGAATCCGGCAGGGCCGCCCCCGTCATGTCGGACAGGCACCGGGACATCCAGCGGTTGGCCCAACGGCGCAACCAGGGCATGGCCCCGCCCTGCGCCATGCGATTGCCGACAATCAGGCGGGCGGACGTTCGTTCGGCACAGGCAAAAAACTCCGGGATGTCCTCCGCGGCGTGCTGTCCATCCCCGTCCATGGACAAAGCCCAGGTACAGCCCATTTGGCAAGCGTACTCCCAACCGGTCCGCAAAGCGGATCCCTTTCCGCCGTTGGCCGGCAGCCGGATCACTTCCGCGCCAGCCAGGGCCGCTTCCCTCGGGGTGGCATCGCTGGAACCGTCATCCACGACGATGACGCGGGGCAGATGACGCCGGACCCCGGAGACAACCGGCGCGATTCGTCCGGCCTCGTTGAAGCATGGTATCACTGCGGCGCATTGTCGTTTCCAATCCGTCATGTTTTGGCGATGGGTGCGGTCAACTGGGTTAATTGACGCTGTTCGGATGCAAGTCGTTCCGAACCACCGAGCCATCCGCAGTGGAAACATAAACATCGCCCACGTCGGCTTGGTCGCCGGGATTTTTGAGTTTGGCCGCCCACAATTTGATCTTCCACCTGGGGCCTTCATCGCTGTGCTGCAGCCACAGTTGCGACGCCACCAGGGTCAGGTTCTTCAAAAGCGGCTGGGCTTTGGCGATGGCCAGAGCCTTATCGGAATCAACCTTCAATTTGGACGCATCCAGGATTTTGTCGGCGCCCGTGACCGGTTCCAGCAGGCGCAATGGCCGCGAAACGTCCATCTTCTGACCCGCGCCGAATTTGACCTCGACGGCTTTCAAGGTGGCGTCGGGATCATAATAGACCACGTACCAGATACTCGGAATCATGGTTCCGACGGATTTTTCGGAGCGAATTTGCACCACTTTGTCCTTGCTCTGCTCGCCGACATATTTGTTCCCCTCCTTGACCAGCGAAAAGGCAGTTGGATCAGCCGCCAGCGCCAGGCCGGCCGGTATCATCATCAGGAGAGCGCCGATTGACATTTTGCGTGTTGTTGTCATGGGTCAAGATAGGCCCGAACCCAGGGCCTGACAAATGGAAATCGGTCCATGCCGGCGTTTTCGCAAAATGCGACTCATCCAGCGGGAAATTGCAAATCTCAACCCCGCCGTTCCCGGCGCCGCCCTGGACAAAAAACATTAAGTTGACCGGCACGAATTAAGCCTTTTTAATAATCCTGTGCAAGCGCAGAGTTTTCTCCCGGCCAATCCGGCAGGATGGCCGCGGCTTCATGGCGTGCCAGCAGTGGGAGGGTTACATCCCAGGTCAGGCGCGCCCTGGACCGGGCGATGCCGGCATTGATCAAACGAAAAAACTGTCGCAAATGGACTGCTTGACTGAAAGCGATTTGAATGTGAGCGGATCGAGACAAACGGCGTTGCATGAGTCCGCCGCTGAGGCGACGCGCGCCGGCTTTGGGCAAAACGTTTTCGTGCGCGCCGTGGTCGAGGTTTCTAATTTTTGCCGGCAGAATTGCGCTTACTGCGGCATGCGCCGGGATAATCGCAGCCTGCATCGTTACCGCGCCCGCCAGGAACAGATCGCCGAATTGCTTCTCCACCACCTTCCGGCGACGGTCACAGATATCAATATCCAAGGCGGGGAAGACCCGGTGGTCGTGCGCGAGGTGGTGTTGCCGCTGTTGGCAACACTCCAGCGCGAGACGTCGCTTGGAGTCAGCCTTTGCCTTGGGACACTGACGCCGGAGATGTACGACGAATTGAAGAGCGCCGGCGCGTCCATCTACATCATGAAGTTTGAAGCCGGCGAGGCGGCCCGTTACGAGACGGTACATGCGCCCGGGACATTGCCCGAGCGGTTGCGCAACATCCGCCGGCTGGCGGAGGGCGGATGGTTCGTCAGTTCGGGTTTCATCGCCGGTTTGCCGGGACAGTCCTTGCGCGATCTGCGCGCGGATTTGGAATTGGCCCGCTCGCTGCCGCTGCATGGATGCAGTGTCAGCCCGTTCATCCCCGGCGAGGACACACCTCTGGGCAAAGCGCCCGCGGCGAAGGCCGATTGGACTTTCAACAGCATGGCGGCCCTCCGGCTGATGCGGCCGGACTGGGTCATTCCGGCCGTGAGCGCGCTCAATCTCGTCGAAGGCGACGGTTACCGCCGCGGTTTGCGGGCCGGGGCCAATCTGGTGACCATCAACATGACACCGGACGGAATGCGCGACGACTATATCATCTACAAACGCGACCGTTTCATCATGACAGAAGCGCGCGTGCTGGCGGCGATTGAAGCGGAGGGCTTGACCCCGTCGCGCCAGGGTCTGGCGGACTATTACCGGAAAGGCATGGCCAGCCCCGCCACCCGGGAACGCGCGTCGGTGACCAGTTGAGGTTGGCCATGGTTA
>JBEKUQ010000518.1:0-3132 GCA_049514835.1 Verrucomicrobiota bacterium
CGGGGGATTTGTTTCAGTGGCGCCGCCTTCTTGGCGCGGACGATATGAAAATCGAATTGCAGGGGATCGTGAAACGGTTCAAGTCGCGGCGGGCGCTGGACGAGGTCAGCCTGACGATTGAACCGGGGCAGGTGGTGGCCCTGCTGGGGCTGAACGGCGCGGGCAAAACAACCTTGCTCCGCTGCCTGGCGGGGACGGTCGCGCCGGACCAGGGGCGGATACTTTACGATGGGGAGCTTTTCCTGCGGCAACGCATGGATTTGCGCCGGCAATTCATGTTCCTGCCGGATTTCCCCGCCCTCTTCGAGGAATGGACGCCCTTGCGGCACATCGGCATGGTCCTCCGGCTTTTCGAGCAGGCCGAGCCGGGCGTGGAAGAGCGCGTGGCGGAGTTGTTGCGCGAGCTGGACCTCCTGCCCCTGGCCGAGGCGCCGCTGGCCACGCTCTCGCGCGGGCAGCGCTACAAAACCGTGCTGGCGGCCTTGCTGGCGGTCAACCCGCCGCTCTGGCTGCTGGACGAACCGTTCGCCTCCGGCATGGACCCGAACGGCATCAATGTCTTCAAACGCCGGGCGCGCCAGGCGGCCGCCCACGGGCAGACGGTTCTTTACTCAACGCAGATTCTCGACGCGGCGGAACGCTTTTCCGACCGCATCTGCGTCATCCATCGCGGAGCGATCCGGGCCGATCAGGCGGCGTCGGATTTGCGCAAGGACCCGCCGGCGGCCACCAGCGGCCTGGACGATATCTTCAGCCAGTTGCGCGAGGAGGAAATTTCGTGACCTTGCGGCGCTGGTCTTTTGAGAAGGCCGCGCGGCAGCGCGTGCGGGCCGAAGTGCGCGCGTCGGAATCATTGCGGAAGGAGTGGCGCCTGGCACGGGCCGCCGCCCGGCGGAGGTGGGGGATTCGCCCCTGGATGTATCGTCTGGGTTTTCTGGGATTCCTGATGACGTCCGCGGTGTTTGCCAGACTTGTCACCGTGGAATACGTGGTGGCCTTGATCCTTTTGTGGACATTGGCCACGACGTTTTTCCGCGCCAGCCAATTTCGGTCGGCGCTCTATGACGATCCGCGCTTGATCGTCTTTGATTACTGGCCGATTTCCGACGCCGCTATTTTCCGCGCGCAATGGAACCGATTTCTGCGCGGCACTTGGTGGACGCTTCTTGATTTCGCGTTGGGATATTTCATCCTGCTGGCCCATTCCGGTGACAGTTGGCACGCCCTGGCCGGCGGCGTGGTGCTGGGCGCGGTACAATGGGTTTTTATCGTGGCGATGGCGGTCTGCCTGGTGGCCTTTGCCCGGCCAAAGTACATTGCCTTTCCCGGCATTTTGTTTCTGGCGGCATCCTTTGTCTTTTTATTGGGCGGTGGCGGCCACCCCGGTGTGTCCGCGTGGCTCAGCAACTTCGCCTGGTGCGTTCCGCCGGCAGGTTGGATTGTCCAGAGTCTGGGAGTTTCCAACAGCAGCGGGTTGCTCCATCAAGTCGTGCCGGTGGTTCTGAGCGCGGCGGTGCTGGCTCTTGCGCCCATTGCCTTTCAGCGCGTGCGCCAGGGCTTTCTTCTGAGCGAACCACGACCTGCCACCGATGGCCGCACGCCGGAACTCATCGAATTTGGCCAGCGCCAGGCGCAGAGCGCGAATGACGTTCGCGCCGCGATTGCGCGCCGCCAATTCCTGGCCGGATTGGACTGGCAAAACGCGGGATTCTTGGAACGGCTTTTTTCGCGTCATTTGAACGCCCGCGAACGGACCGTGGCGGAGTTTCTGCTGGCCGGCAATCCCGGCTGGAGCGCGTGGTTAAAAGGCGCCTTACCCTATTCTTTGGTGGCGTTGGTTGTGCTGTGGCTGTTTGGACGCAGCTTGATGCCGACGCCAGGAACGCTGGTGGTTATGGTGGGGGCGATGGCTGCCGTCAGCATGCTCGCATCTCCGCGCGGCTTTCATCTGCCGCGGGAGGGCGGGCTGCAAAGTCCCTATTACGCCGTTTATCCCATCGGTTTTGGGGAATTGACGCGGGTGCTTCTGAAAGTGAATCTGACCAAAACCTTTGTCTTGTTGTTCTGTCTCCTTGCCGTGTTCATGTCCTTCGGGGGATTTCAATCCCTGTCTGTTTGGGACGGCCTGAGATGGGTCGCCCTCGCGCTGGTGGCGCAGCCGCTGTTGGTCATCGCGACCATCTCTCCCAACACCAACGACACGCATACGAGCGGATTGGCCTGGCTCATTATTGCGCTAATGCTGGTCCTGATGGGTGCTGGCGCCACCTTTTATTTCGCGGCGCGTTGGTGGGTGGTTGCGCCGGCCGGAATCCTGGCCGCGGCGATTTCCATTTTTGGGTTGTTGCTCTATGGCCGCGCTTTTAACCGCAGCCGGTTCGACCTGGTTCCGCTGAAAAGACCGAATCAGGAATAGGAGGATTTGGATTGATCCTAATCTTAATCTTAATCCTAATCTTAATCTTAATCCTTACCCCCCACACCTGCCGCTGGACGATAGACCTTCATGGAACCATTCGTGTCCGTCCACTGTTCCCTCTCCGCTCCCATCCGATGGGAGGGGAGAGGGTCAGGGTGAGGTGAGGGTTCCTCCGAATCTTAATCTTAATCCTCATCCCCCCAACCAGCCGCCGCTGAACAAACGGTCGTGCGACGTTGCGTCTCCCAACGCTGTTCCCTCTCCGCTCCCATCCGATGGGAGGGGAGAGGGTCAGGGTGAGGTGAGGGTTCATGAAAAGGGGAACGAGCATGCGGGAGCCAGGCAATTTCGGCGGAGTTGACCGCGGCGGCTGGCGGGGCTACCTTGGCTGCACATGATCGCAGGAAAACAAGCTGCAGTTCCGGGACCATCCGCCCCGGCCGTCCGCGTCGGCGATGAGCGGTTGATCAAAGTGACCTCCAACGCCGCGCAAAAGGTCAGTTCGCTCCTGCAAAAACAGGGGCGTCCGGGCGGCGTGCTGCGCGTGGCGGTGGTGGGAGGCGGGTGCTCCGGTCTGCAATATAAAATGGACCTGCAGGACCAGCCGGCCAGCCGCGACATCCTCGTGGAGAGCAGCGGGATCAAGGTGGTGGTGGACCCGAAGAGCGCGCTATATGTGACAGGCAGCGAACTGGATTTTGTGGACGCCCTGC
>JBEKUQ010000519.1:0-3128 GCA_049514835.1 Verrucomicrobiota bacterium
CTGTCGCCAGAATTGATGCGGTCATTTATTTTCGCGAGCCGGACCTGGCGCATGCCGTGGATGCCCAGCGCAAACCGCTGGCCACCATCGGCCTCGCCCCCCTGACCAGCATGTTCTGGTTCGGCGAAAACTCCGAGCGCAAGTTCGACGACTACCGCCCGGAGGTCCACGACAGCGACGGCCTGCTCCTGCACATGGAAGGCGGCCAGAATATCTGGCGTCCCCTGGACAACGGCCCGGTCCTGCGCCACCAGAAGTTTCCCGCCAAACACATCGGCGGCTTCGGCCTGCTCCAGCGCGACCGCGACTTCTCCAGCTACCAGGATTTGTTCAACCCCTACCAATCGGTCCCCACCGTCTGGGTGGAACCGGAAGGCACCAACTGGGACGACGGCGAAGTTCATCTCGTCGAACTGAGCACCCACTACGAAGGAATGGACAACATCGTCGCCTTCTGGAATCCCGCCTCCAAACCCCGGCCCATGCAGCCTTACCGCTTTGCCTATAATCTCTATTGGACCCGCGAAACCGACATGAGCCTGTCCACCAACAAAGTCGTTTCCACCCGCGCGGGCCTGGACTCCGGCGACCCCAACCGCCGTCTCTTTGTTATTGACTTCGATATTCCCAGCCTCGCCTCCGAGGCCGACCCGCCCAAGCCCGACGCCAGTTGCAGCGAAAACGCCGCGCTGACGGAAACCCAGTTGTACTGGAATCGCGCCGCCCGGACCTGGCGCGTCATGCTCAAAATGGAGCCCAAACCCGGCAACAAAGACCCCGTGGACTTGCGCTGCACCTTGAAAAAAGGCAACGACGCCATCAGCGAAACCTGGACCTATCTCTGGAGCCCGCCATGAGCCAGTTGGTCCGGATTGATCCGCCCGGCCGGCTCGCCGCGCGCCCGTTGGACGACTGGAATGCCGCCTACACGAAGGTGGAAAGCTACTTCTACGCCTTGCGCGTGCGCAACAAACTGCTCCTCGGCCAATTGGTCGCCCTGGTCCTCCAACGCGCCATGGCCCGCGCCGCCCAGGAACCCGCCCGCTCCACCACCGAACTGGTGGTCGAGGAAATGGACCGTCTGGTCAACGAATGGTTTGCCCAGGTGCTGCAAGATCATTCCGCCGGCGCGGACATGCTTTCCACCCGGGGCCGCCTCGCCCTCCTGCTGGCCGATCTGTCCGGCAAATGGCAGGACCAATTCCTCCGGCCGGGTCCGTGGCCGCCGGAATTTGTCTCCGCCATGCGCGAGAATTATTTGCGCGCCGGGCCCGATTTCCAAATCTCCAAAATGGCCCCGCGCCCGCTGGACCTTGGCCCCATCGGCGCCATCACCCAACTCAGCCGCCTGCCTTACGCCAGAATGGCCGCCACCTGGCTGCTCTTCGCCGGTCTCCTGGTCCTGCTCTTCATCCTCACCCACCACTGACCCATGCCCGATTCTCCCGCTTCACCTTCCTCCGGGTCTCAGGGGCCGGCCCTTTATCCGGCCCGCCGCATCCGCCGCGGCTGGCGGCTCTTTCTTTTTTACTCCTCCGCCCTTTTGCTGACCGGCCTGGTTTCCATGCTCTTCGCCGATTTGATCTGGCGTTCGGGCTGGTCCACCTCCGGCTTTTGCCTCATGGGCCTGTTCGTCATCCTCTTCCTCCTCACCGCCATCGGCTGCATGCACGCCATCTACGGTTTCGCCGTGCGCTTGACGAATGGCGACGCCCGCATCACCCGCCTGGCCGATTACCGCGCCAAAAGCCTGGAGGGCATCAGCACCGCCCTGGTTTTCCCCGTTTACAACGAGGAAATCTTCCGCGTCTATGAAGGCCTCCGCGCCACCTTCCAGTCCCTCGAACAAACCGGCCAGCTCCAACACTTCGACTTCTTCATCCTGAGCGATTCCACCGACCCCGACAAATGGATTGAAGAAGAGCGCCAGTGGTTTGAGCTGATCCGCGATCTCGACGCCCTGGGGCGGATTTATTACCGCCGCCGCCCCTCCAACGAAGCCAAGAAGAGCGGCAACGTGCGCGATTTCTTGAATTCCTGGGGACGCCGCTATCGCTATTTCATGGTGATGGACGCCGACAGCGTGATGCGCGGCCAGACCGTGGTGGACCTGGTGAAAATCATGGAGGTCCAGCCGGGAGCCGGCCTCATCCAGACTGTCCCGGCGCTGGTCGAGGCCGAATCTCTCTTCGGGCGGATCCAGCAATTCGCCAACCGCCTCTACGCCCCCGTCTTCATCGAGGGATTGAATTTCTGGGCGCAGGGATTCGGCAATTACTGGGGCCACAACGCCCTCATCCGCACCGAGGCCTTCATGCAATGCTGCGACCTGCCCCAATTGCCCGGCATCAAACCCTTCGGCGGCCAGATCCTCAGCCACGATTTCGTCGAGGCCGCCCTCCTCCTCAAGGAACACTGGCAGGTCTGGTTCGCCTGCGACCTGGAGGGAAGCTACGAGGAGGCGCCGCAAACCATGATTGACAATGCGGCCCGGGAGCGGCGCTGGTGCCAGGGCAATTTGCAGCACGCCATGGTCATCCTGGCCGGCGGCCTGCGCGGCCTCAGCCGCGTCCACCTGGCCATGGGCATCCTGGGGTATCTGGCCAGCCCGCTCTGGCTCTTCTTCCTGCTCACCTTCAACTGGATGCTGTGGTACAAGCAGCACACCGGACTTTCCGACATCATGGTGCGCAACTTCACCCCGTTCCTTCACCTGAGCGGGACGGGGCACGCCTTCTTTATTTTTGTCGTTTGCATGGCGGTGCTCTTTTTGCCCAAGGTCCTCGCCCTGGTGGACCTGGCTTTGGACCGCCGGCGTCTGCGCGACTTTGGCGGCCTGGCCCATGCCACGGTGGGGGCAGTGGCCGAAACCGCCTTCTCCGCCCTGCACGCTCCCATCCTCATGCTTTGGCACTCCTGGTTTGTCGTCTCCGCGCTGCTCGGCGCGGACACCCATTGGGCGCCGCAGAAGCGAATCGCCGCCGGCGTCGGGTGGGCGCAAGCGGTGCGGCGGCTGGGCCTGCATGCCTTGATCGGGCTGGTTTGGGGCGGCGCGGTCTGGCGGCTGGACCATCGAACTTTCTGGTGGTTTGTTCCGGTGATGGCGGGGATGGTTCTGAGTGTTCCCT
>JBEKUQ010000520.1:0-3128 GCA_049514835.1 Verrucomicrobiota bacterium
GGTGAGCAAGCCGGCCCAGCAACAGAGCATAAAGGCTGCCATGACGATGCTTCGGAAGGCCATTTGCCCCAACAGGGCCTGGGTAGGGCCGGGCAGGCCGCCGAACAGGGTGAGCACGCGGAGACAAAGGAGCATGCCGACCAGGGCGACGGCGAAGCGGGTCCAGTAAACGGCGCGGCTGCGGGCGCGGATGCGGAGTTCGCGTTCGATGAGAGGCAGAATGGTCACCGGGGGGGAAGGGTAAATGCTAAATGCTAAAGTATAAATGATAAATGGGGCGGACTGAAACGGGCCGGTGTGAGACAAGATACTTCGTGGCTCGCCCTCATCCTAACCTTCTCCCCCTGGGAGAAGGAACAGCCATCGGCAGCCAAGGGTTGACGGCTGGTCGGACGGCCAATGCAGGCCCGGGTTTTTCGAGGGATCTGCGGCGGTCATAGACCGCCGTTACAGGGCGCGAAGGCGGCAGGGGAGGCATTTGACTTTTTGGGGAGGAGATATAATAATAGTTCGATGAAGATTATATTATGCCTGTTGTGGGTTGCGCTGGCCGGCCAGGTGGCGGGCGCGGCGGACGTTTCGGAGATCAAACTCAACGACATCAACGGCAAGCCGACCTCGCTGAAGGCCTATGCGGGCAAGGTCGTGCTGCTGGTCAATGTGGCGTCGAAATGCGGGAACACGCCGCAGTACAAGGGGCTGGAGGCAATGTATGAAAAGTACAAGGACCAGGGATTGGTCATCGTGGGGGTGCCGTGCAATGATTTTGCGGGGCAGGAGCCGGGAACGGCGGAGGAGATTGTGAAGTTTTGCACGGATAATTACCAGGTGACGTTCCCGTTGATGGCGAAAATCCACGTCAAAGGGCCAGAGCAGCATCCGCTGTATGCGGCGCTGACGGGGGATCGGGAGATTCCGGGGCCGAAGGGGGACATTGATTGGAATTTTGCCAAGTTCGTGATTGGGCGGGATGGCAAGGTGATCAAACGATTCGCCAACCGGGTGCAGCCGGAGAACGCGGACCTGGTGGAAACGGTGGAAACGGCGCTGGCGGCGAAGTGAAAGCGGCGGCAAGCCGCCGCACTCCAGAAGGACGGCGGTCCCGGGAAAGCTGACAAAGGATCGGATTCCAGAGCTATTGAGAATTGGTCATTGAGAATTTGTCATTTGTCATTGAAAGAAGAGAGAAGCGGCCAGCGGGGGCGCCGACCGCCACATCCCGACTGGTCGGGACGTGTGCTCCCCGGGCCATGAAGGAACCGCGGATGGGGGGTGGCGAGGAATAAAACTTGAGCGGAGGGGAAAAGCAATTATGCTACGGCCATGTCTAAGGTTAAACATATTGTGCTGCTCAAGTTCAAAGAGGGAACCACGGAAGAACAGACCAACAAGTTCTTCGAGGAGGTTCTGGATTTGTCGGAATCAGTGCCGGGCATTGACGACTACGTGTCCGGGGCGTGCTGCAGCGCGGAGGGCCGCAACCAGGGGATGACGCACGGGTTCATCATGACGTTTGCCGACGCCGCGGCGCGCGAGGCCTACCTGGTGCATCCAGAGCACGAGCGCTTCACGGCGGGGGCGCTGCCGTTGCTGGAGAACCTGCTCATCTTCGATTTTGAGGTGTGATTTGCGAGGCGGCGCACACGCCGCCGGACACGCCGCCGACCGGGAGCGCCGGCGCGGAATCGTTTCGATACGCGCGGGATTGGTCAGGGCTTTCCGGTCAGCTTGCACGAGGGGGATTAAGATTAGGATTAGGATTAAGATTAAGAGGGACCCTCACCTCACCCTGACCCTCTCCCCTCCCATCGGATGGGAGCGGAGAGGGAACAGCCGGCGGACACGAATGGTTCCATGGAGGTCTGTCGAGCAACGGCTGGTTCAGGGGGTAAGGATTAAGATTAGGATTAAGATTAGGATTAAGATTATGAGGAAAAGGACCCACCACTGCAACCAACTGCGTCCCGCTGACGCGGGGCAAACGGTCGTATTGTCAGGCTGGGTGCATTCCCGGCGCGACCTGGGCGGGTTGATTTTTATTGACATCCGCGACCGGGAAGGGAGGACGCAAACGGTGTTTGATCCGTCGGATTTGCCGAAGGAACTTTTTGAGCGGGCGGCGTCGTTGCGCAGCGAATGCGTGGTGACGATTGCGGGGAAGGTGCGGGCGCGGC
The DNA here is from genome assembly GCA_049514835.1 of Verrucomicrobiota bacterium. Classification (GTDB taxonomy): domain Bacteria; phylum Verrucomicrobiota; class Verrucomicrobiia; order Limisphaerales; family Palsa-1400; genus JBEKOF01. The sequence continues at coordinate 2,175 of JBEKUQ010000520.1, forward strand.
CGGCCGGGACGAACAACGCCAAGATCGCGACGGGCGAAATCGAGGTGGCGGCGCGGGAGCTGGAGGTGCTGAACATGGCGGAGGTGCTGCCGTTTCCCGTGGATGACCCTGAAATCGCGCGCACGGTCAATGAGGAGCTGCGGCTGCAATATAGCTACCTGGATCTGCGCCGGCCGGAAATGGCGCGCAACCTGCGTCTGCGGAGCCAGGTGGCGGCGGCGACGCGGCGGTACATGGACGAGCAGGGATTCATCGAGGTGGAGACGCCGATATTATTCAAATCCACGCCGGAAGGGGCGCGGGAGTTTCTGGTGCCCAACCGGCGGGAGGCGGGGACGTTTTACGCGCTGCCGCAATCGCCGCAGCAATTCAAACAAATGCTGATGGTGGCGGGGGTGGAAAAGTATTACCAAATTGCGCGGTGCTTCCGGGACGAGGACCAGCGGGCGGACCGGCAACTGGAATTCACGCAACTGGACCTGGAGATGAGCTTCATCGAGCGGGAAGACATTTACGCGCTGGTGGAGGGGCTGTTGCAGCGGATCTGGAAGCTGGCGCGGAACATCGAGGTGGCGACGCCCTTTGCGCGTCTGACGTTCCAGGAGGCGCTGAACCGATATGGCATTGACAAGCCGGACACGAGGTTTGGGATGGAGCTGGCGGACTTGACGGAGGAATTTCGGGCCAGCAAGTTCAAGGTTTTCAGCGGCGCCATCGCGGCCGGCGGGGTGGTCAAGGCCCTGAACGCCAAGGGGCTGGCCGAGGCGACGCAGGGGCAGATAGAAACGATGACGGAGTACGCCAAGAGCTTCGGGGCGCGCGGGCTGGCTTACATCAAGGTGGAAAAGGGGGAATGGAAATCGCCCATCGTCAAGTTTTTCAACGCGGCGGAGAAAGCGGCGTTGACGGAAAAGCTGAAGATGGGGAGGGGGATTTGATCCTGTTCGCGGCGGA
>JBEKUQ010000521.1:0-3120 GCA_049514835.1 Verrucomicrobiota bacterium
TGCAACACGTTCCCGTGTTGCGTGGCATGGGCCGTTCCTGAAACCACCCTCATCCCCTGCGGGCCGGCGTAGCCCGCGCCGGACGCCAAAACAAGCAACAAAGCAATCACGGCCGGCCATCCTCCCGATTTCTTAATCTTAATCCTAATCTCAATCTTGCTCTTCAGCCCCAGCATGGGGGAATTAACATTAGGTTCAAGAGGAGAACCCAAAAAGGTGAAATGTCCCCCCCCGTCCCTCTCATTGCCTTTGCGGTCTGATTGCATTTTCATATAATGAATCGCGGTTGAACTGCCTCTCTTTAGAGCTGCGCGCTCAAGCTGAACGAAATCCGCTCATGCCCCGCCGTGGTGAAGGCGCTGTTCAGCAGCGGCCAGGCGATCAATATGTGGCTTTCCACATAAGGGCCCAAATGAAAATTGATCCCCACGCCCATTCCCCAAAGCGCCTGATGGGCGTTCGGCGCAACGTTTTGGTCCAACTGATAACCTTCCCCATAGTCCGTAAACGCGGTGAACTGCGTCCCAATTCGCTTGCTGCCGCCCCGCCAATAAACTGGCGAACGCAATTCCAACTGCCCCACCCAGCCGGTATCCGCATACAACTCCCCTTCCCGGTAGCCGCGCACGCTGGCGTTGCCCCCCAGCTCGAACTGTTCCAGGTTCAGCAGCGGCTCATTGGCCCACTGCCCCGACAGCCCGCCATACATGGTGAAGTTGTCCGGCAGAACCTGCGTGCGCGACAACTGCGGTCGCACCGCCATGAATTCTGTGGTCGCCTCCTTCGAGTTGGCAATCAGTATCGGGAATGCCCGCTCCCGGGAAAATGTCCCGCCCGTTCCCGCCACCAGCGAAACGCCCCCGTCAAACTCGCTCCACAGGTTGCTCCTTGCCCCCCATTGACCCCAACGGTCCCGACGCGATCCGGTCCACCCCAAAAAAAACGGCGTGTACTGCAACGAGGGAAAAGTTCCGACCCCCCCTATGCCTATGGTGTTATGGGTGATGGTCGGCGGGGCCGATGAATTGTTGCCGTGCGTCACGATGGTGGTGTAGTAAAAGTTATTCGTCGGCAGCGTCACCACCTTGTCCTCCTTGTAATCCATCCCAAAACTCCAACTCGACTGGATCCCCTCCCACTCCGGCAAAGGAAAACTCAGCCTTCCTCCGGCCGTGGTTTGCGACGTGTACTGCTGGGTTATGATTTGCTGATCAATCTTCAACAGCGACGTGTCCACCACGCTCGACACCGGTCCCAGTATCGTCGGCCCCGTCGTGGAACGCGAGGCGTAGGCCGTCAACTCCGGCCGCCCGATGGCCGGTGGCTGCACAAACTGCCGCGTCGTCTCATTGTAGCCAAAATGATTCGGGTCCTGTGCAATTTGCGATTCCACCTCCGCCGGCGTCCCCAGCGGCGCCCGGTAAAACCCGCTGTAATAAGCCACCGTCGGCGCATCCAGCGGGTTCAACGAAACGTGCGTGCCCTCCCCTATCGTTGGTTTCATCAACTCCGGGCTGAACCCATACTGCAGGCCCAGGGTGTGATCCAACTGCCACAGATTCCCATAAGATGCGTTGGCATTCACCCGCAACTCCGGCGTCCCAGGCGGACTGTAGTTGTCCATTTCCAGCCGCCCATGCAGCGGCAGCCGATCACTCACATCCAGAACCAGCGCCGAGGTGCCCGGTTCCAGTCCCGGCTCCACCTTGGACAAGATTTGCCGGTCGGGATTGGAATTCGCCCGGTCCAACTCCGTTTGAAACAATTTTGAGTTCAGAATCCGATCCCCGTATTCCAGCGTCTTCACGTAGGGCAACGACGCCATGATATTATTCGAGCTGAAGTAACGGTTATGCAAGATTCTCACCAACGCCAGCTTCCCCTCCGTCACCTGATAAATGACCACCCCGTTCGTCGGTTTCTGCGGCGGAAAGCTGACTTTCACCGTGATATAGCCGCGCCGGAAATACTCCAGTTGCAGCGCGCCCAAGCCGTTGGTGATTTTGCCGACAAATGTGTCCATATCCACCAGCTCGCAAGTGTACGGCGCCAAGATCTGGGAAATGACATTGCTGGCCAGCAGCGTGTTCCCATTCACTTCAAACCGGTCCAGCCTGAACTGATACGTGGCCGGCGCCGCGGCGTTGGTGCCGACCGCGTTCGTGCTGACGGCCGCCGTCGGCGCGTTGGTCGTGCTGCTCCCCGCCCCTTCCGCCCCAAAACACGGGAAAACTCCCGCCACGCTCAACAGCAGCCAGGCGAACCCAGCCGCCAGTTGCAGCGGCTTGGCGCGCGACGGCCGCCGCCGTGGCGCCGTCTGCTCTTCCCGCCATTCCGTCGGCGTCTTTTGAAACCGCTTCTTAAATACGTAATTAAAGTGCGCCAGCGACCCGTGCCCGCTCTCCAGCGCCACGTCAATGATCTTCAGGTTCCCTTGCAGCAGCAATTGACACGCCTTCTTCAGCCGGATTTCCGACACATAAGACGGGAAGCTCGTCCCCCATTCCTCCCGAAACAGCCGGCTCACATGCCGTTCGCAGCAGTGCAATTGTTGGGCCATTTCGCCCAGCGACAAACTCGTCAACTCGGATTCCGGAATCTGACGGATGAAATGCCGCAGCCGTCCTTTGGCCTCCATCTGGTTCTTTTCATTCTCCATTCTCTCCTTCAGCGCCACATCCAACTGCGGCTCCACCAACTCCGCGAACGCTTGCGCGAACGCCAGCCGGCTGGACAGCGTCGGCCCCTCGGTCTGCGCGAATATATGCGTCACCCGCCCCGCCAGCGCGTGCTCGGCCGGCACGGCCAGGAACGGCGCGCACTGCCGCGCCACTTCCGTCTCCAGGCATTGCCTCTCCAGCGCCGTCAGAATGCCCGTCAACGAACCCACCCGTATCGCCATCCCGCGGAACCGGGCCCGCCCCAGCACGCTCGCCGTTAGTGTGATCTTCGTATTCGGCGGGCAGACGATCACCCCGCCCAGCGGCAATTCCTTGCTCGCTTTGCTGTCAAACGCGTAGGCAATCCCCTCGCACAATTGCAGCACCACCCAATCCGCCGCCGCCAAATGCCATTCCGCCCCGTTCAATACTATCCGCTCAAACTTCGACAGGTGTGCCG
>JBEKUQ010000522.1:0-3115 GCA_049514835.1 Verrucomicrobiota bacterium
GACACTGCTACCGGCGGAGTGCGGCCGTCCCCGGCCGCAGCAAGCCAGGAGTTTTTTGGGTGCGCGGAAAGATCACCGGCGAGCCGAGTTTCTCGCGCTGCTGCGCCCGAGGACGGGCGCACTCCTGTATTATTCTTGTGCCTGACCCTCGTAGCAGTGTCAAGATGCGCCCTGAGAACCAGGGCGCATTTCATATTTTTGGGCAGACTGTTCCGATTTCCTAATCTCAATCCTAATCTTACTCTTAATCTTCAAGGACAAGAGGCGATTTAGATTAAGATTAGGATTAAGATTAAGAGGGGAACCCAAAGAAGTGAAATGCACCCCGGGAACCACTGGCGGGTCAAGCCCTATTCCAACGACGCCATCACCCGCGCCATGGCCAGCGCCGTCTGGGCCGCTTCCGCCCCGCGATTGTGGGTTTTGCCCAGGCAACGCGCCCGGGCCTGCGCCTCGTTTTCCAGCAGCAGCACCTCGTGAATCACCGGCACCAGATGCTCGATTTGCAACTGAGCCAGCGACGCGCTCACCGCATCCCCAATCTGCTGCGCGTGGACCGTCTCGCCGCGGATGACCACGCCCAGGCAGAGGATCGCGCCCCACGCCCGCCCCTGCAACAGCCGCGCCGCCGCCACCGGAATTTCATAAGCGCCCGGCACCCGCACGACCTTGATCATTCCCGCGCGCGCCCGCTTCAACTCCCGCACCGCCGCCACCAGCATCCCGTCCACGTAGCGGGCGTTGTAGCGCGAGGCGACGATGGCAAACGCGCTCTCCCGCGCGTTCCAGTTTTTAGTTTTGACTGGTGTCAACATGAATAAATCTCTACAACAAATGCCCCAGCTTCTCCCGCTTGGTGCGGAGATACTTCCGGTTGTGGCGGTTGGCCCCCGCCTTGATCGGAAGCTGCTTGGTGATCTCCAGGCCGTAACCTTCCAGACCCACCACCTTCTTGGGATTATTGGTCAGCAGGCAGATGGTTTTCAATCCCAGGTCCGTCAGAATCTGCGCCCCCAATCCATACTCGCGCAGGTCCTGCCCGTAGCCCAGCTTCAGATTGGCCTCCACCGTGTCGTAACCGCGCTCCTGCAATTTGTAGGCCTTGATCTTGGAGGCCAGTCCGATGCCCCGGCCCTCCTGTCGCATATAAACAATCACCCCCCGCCCCGCCTCCGCGATCTGCCGCATCGCCTGGTGCAGTTGCGGCCCGCAATCGCACCGCCGCGAGCCGAAGACATCCCCCGTCAGGCATTCGCTATGCACCCGCACCAGCACATTCTTCTTCCCCGCCACCTGCCCGCAGACCAGCGCCAAATGATGCTGCCCGTCGGTCTGCGATACATAAAGATGCAGATCAAAATCCCCGTAGGCCGTCGGCATCTTCACCACTTCCAGGTGCTGCACCAATTTCTCCCGCGAGCGCCGGTAATGGATCAGGTCTGCCACCGTGCCAATCTTCAGCTTGTGGGCGCGCGCAAACTGTTTCAACTCCGGCAACCGCGCCATCGAGCCGTCGTCGCTCATGATCTCGCAGCACACCCCCATCGGCCGCGCCCCCGCCAGCTTCACCAGATCCACCGTCGCCTCCGTGTGGCCGGCCCGTTGCAGCACTCCGCCCGGTTTGGCCCGCAGCGGAAAGACATGTCCGGGCTGGACCAAATCGTTCGGCACCGCCGTCGGGCTGGCCATCACCTTGATGGTCCGCGCCCGGTCCGCCGCGCTGATCCCCGTCGTGATCCCTTGCGCGGCATCCACGCTCACCTGGAAATCCGTGCGGAAACTGTCCGCGCTCTGCGTCACCATTTGTTCGATGCCCAACTGCTTGAGCCGCTCGTAAGTCGTCGGCACACAGATCAGCCCGCGCCCGTGCTTGGCCATGAAGTTGACCGCCGCCGGCGTGACCCATTCGGCCGCCATGATCAGGTCCCCTTCATTCTCCCGGTCCGCATCGTCCACCACCACCACCATCCGGCCCTGGCGCAAGTCGTCCACCACTGTTTCTATCGCGTCAAATTCAAGCATCATACCACGGAAAAATTACCCCCCGCTTCCGCAAAGGGAAGGAAAATGCCATTTTCTCTTGCCCCGCCCGCCCCCTCCTGCCCACTATGGCCCAAGGCGGAAGCTGGAAAATCGCCAACGCCTTTTTCACGCCCTGTCACAACATGACCGCAAAAGAAGCCACCGGCCCGATTCGCTTGTGCCTCTGGGCGGAATCCCCGGAGCAGCGCCATTACATCGAATCCCGCCTCCCCAAATACCGCCGCGCCTTGCTGCCCGCCTACTACCAAGGCAAGGAACTGACCGACTTGATCAAGGCCGGCCACATGGACGGCATCATCTTCTACTCCGAAAAAGTCAACCTCGTCAAAGCCACCCTTCGCCTGCTGGAGGAGCAATGCCCCTTCTGTTCCCGCTTCGTCGTTTGCTCCCGCGCCACCGACGGACCGTATCGTTCCCTCGAAGGATTTCCCCCCGCCATCTTGCGGGAGGAAGAAGCCCCGGAAACCTGGGCCGACCGCATCCAGCGCGCCGTGCTCGTCAACCAGTGGCTCGCCAAACCGGAATTCCGCATGATCCTGCCCCGCCTTCGCACCATTCCCAGCCTGCCCGAATCCCATCGCCTCGTCGTCGAAGCCCTCCGCGACCCCCAGTTTGAACTCCAGCGGGTCGCGCGCCTGGTCACCCAGGACGTCGGCCTGACCACCCACCTGCTTAAAGTCGTCAACTCCGCCGCCTTGGGTTTGGCCCACCCCATCCACTCCATTCCGGACGCCATCGCCCTGGTTGGCGCCACCCGCCTGCAATCCCTCGTCATGTCCGCCTGGGCCTTCTCCTTTGCCGACGAGAAAATGTGCCGCGGGTTCAGTCCGGCCGCCGAGTGGCAACACGCCCTGGCCGTGGCCCAGACCGCCGAAGATCTGGCCCGACAGCGCCGCGCCAAACCCGCCCTCATCGAGTTCGCCTTCATCACCGGCCTTCTGCACGACGTCGGCAAAGTCATGCTGGCCGCCAATTCCCCCGAAGCCTATGCCGGCATCCTCGCCCTGGCCAAAAAGCAAAACCAGCCCCTTTGGCAAACGGAGATCCAGGTCCTGGGCTTTTCCCACGCCGA
>JBEKUQ010000523.1:0-3114 GCA_049514835.1 Verrucomicrobiota bacterium
GGTCCAGAGCAGGCCGCGGCGCAATTCCGCCTCCGGCAGCCGGGTGATGCGCGCGCCCAGCCGCACCAGCGCGGCGGCGATGCTGGTGTAGTAGAGCGCCGCCGCCACCTCGTCCGGCAGGCTGCTCTGGGCGCGATCCATGTTCGCCTTGGCAAAATCCTTGGTCAGTTCCAGCAGTTCCAAAGGCGGGGCCGGATGATGAAAAAGGTCGGAAAAACTTTTCAGCAACAAACTTTGCGCGTCGCTCAATCTTTTCAGCCGCGCCGCTGTGCCGGGATCGTAGCCCCCCAGGTCCACCAAAACGGGAGCCGACATCTGATGCCGGAAAATGGCGCCCAGCTCTTCGGGCCGCCAAAGCCGGGCGCCCTCCCCGCTGGCCGCCAACAGGGCGGCCAGGCTCTTCGCCTGCCGTTGAAAGACTGAGGCCGCGGAGTCAAACTCGGACATAACGTTTCCTGCTAATAGATACGGTTTGGTTCATGCCATCTTGCGCATTTTTTCGTTCACCCGCGTTTTGCCAGGCGGGCCAGAAATTCTTCCAGCGCCTGGATTTCCGCCGCCGTCGCGGCGTCCTGCTCCGCGTATTCCTGGATCACGCGCCCCAGGTGCATTTTGAAAATCCGCTTGGCGCTCAACAGGAGGTTGGAGGCGTCGGTCGGCGAGCGCAGCCCGAAGCGGCCGACCAGTTCCTCGTAAGGCGGCGGCGCCGTCTCCTCGAACACCGGCTCCAGCAGCCGCAGGCGGAACATCTCCCAGATGTGACTCCGCCGCGGCTGGTCGGCCGACGGGTCCCGGCAATCGGCCTCCATCCGCTGCAACGTTTGCGCCAGCACGGTGCGCGCCCACGTCAAGTCGAATTCATCCGAGGGCGCGTCCGCCGCGGCCGGCTCCTGCGCCAGTTCATCCAGGGACAGCGGCGGGTGTTTGGACTCCGCCCGGTTGAGGCGGTCCAGCACAAAATTGCGCAGGCTGGTCTTGAGAAAATCGCGGAACCTTCCCCGGCTGCGGTCGGCCCGTTGCAGCCAGCCCTTCTTCAGGATCTTGTCCTCGGCGAAATCCTGCAGCAGCAGATCGGCCTGCTCCCTGAGCGAGGGAAAAGTGGCGACCAGGAAAATGCGCAGCGGCGCCCAGTAAGTGCGGATGAGCCGGTCCAGCCGCGCCTCGTCCGCTTCCCCCGTCCGGCCCAATTCCGCCCAATCGGTCCGCGGAAAAATGGAACTGGCTGATGATTCGGCAGACATTCTTTTGCCAGACACACTACACGAAATGCCATGAACCGGCACTACTCTTTTCCATCAAAGGGCAGACCCGGGCGCGTCTCACCTTGGTGAGATTTCCGCCAATTGGCCGGCCGTTCCCGTAGGGCAGGCATCTGGCCTGCCGGTTCGCGCGGCTTCCAGCCGCGCCGGAGCCTCGGCCATATCAGAATGCGCCCAAGTTTTCAGTGCGACGGCGGACAATTCTCCCTCTCCCCTGTCCCGCCGTCTTGTCCGCCGTAGTTTTAACGAAGGCGGAAGGCCCGGCGAAGGCGGATGGAGGAGAGGGCCGGCGCGAGGTCGAGCCATTCATCTGACTTCTCCTTCAAAGCAACATGGGCCTCCCCTTTTTCGATTTCCAATTTCAAATTCTCAATGACCAATTCTCAATCAAGCCGTCCGAAATCTTAACGCATTGCTTCGCCAATACGGCTTACCCTAAAAAGTGACATGCACCGAGGGTTCGGTGGGGAAAATCTTGGTTCTTGCAAAAGTGAGGAAGGTGCGTTTGTATTTTACGGAGCAAGCCGGATCAACCAGCAACGTCGCAGCGCGATGTCCTGTCGCGCCCTGCATCGTCGGCGCGGCGGCGCTTTTCATTCCGGTTGGCCGGATTTGAGTCAACAAACAAACGAAACCACCAACGATCAGACTCCAATGAAAACAAATTTTCTTGCCTTGTGTCTCGCCCTGGCCGGCGCCCAACTGGCGTCCCCGGCGACGGCGCGCGGCGCCGCCGACCTCTCGCGCCCGCATTTGGAAACGCGGCACGGCGCGAGCCAATTGGTCGTGGACGGCAAACCGTTCCTCATGCTGGCCGGCGAACTGCATAATTCGAGTTCCACCAGCCGCGCCTACATGAAGCCGTTCTGGCCGCAACTGGCGCAGCGCAATCTCAACACCGTCCTGGCGGTGATTGCCTGGGAACTCATCGAGCCGGAAGAGGGCCGCTTTGATTTCACGACGGTGGACAATTGCATCGAGGATGCCCGGCAGAATCATCTCCGGCTGGTCTTCCTCTGGTTCGGCAGTTGGAAGAACGGCGAATCGTCCTACCAGCCTTATTGGGTGAAAGCCAATCCGCAGCGCTTTCCCTGGGTGAAGGACCGCGCGGGCACGACCTTGAACACTCTCTCGACTTTTGGCGACGCCACCCGCGACGCCGACGCGCGGGCTTACGCCGCCCTGATGCGCCACATCCGCCAGGTGGACGGCAAGGAGCACACGGTGTTGATGATGCAGGTGGAGAACGAGGTCGGCGTGCTGGGTGATTCGCGCGACCATTGCCCCGCCGCCAACCTGGCCTTCGCCAGGCCGGTGCCCGGGGATTTGATGAATTATCTGGCGCGGCACAAGCAGACCCTGGCGCCGGAACTGCGCGAGCTGTGGGCCGCCAACGGTTTTAAGAAGTCGGGCACGTGGGAGGAATTGTTTGGACCGGGCAAGCCGGATTCGGCCAAACGGGTCAACGACTTGACACAACAGGAAAAAGACGCGCTTTGGCGGCAGTTGAGCTGGCCGGTGGACGAGATTTTCATGGCCTGGCGTTACTCGGCTTACGTCAACAAGGTCGCCGCCGCGGGCAAGGCGGAATATGACATTCCGATGTATGTCAACACCTGGCTGCAACAGCCTGGCACGCCACGGCCGGGGGAATATCCGAGCGGCGGCCCGGAACCGCAGGTGCATGACATCTGGCGTTTTGGCGCGCCGAGCATTGACCTGCTGACGCCGGACATTTACGTGCCGCAGTTCACCGAGACGTGCGAACGGTTCAGCCGGAACGGCAATCCGTTGTTCATCCCCGAAGCGCGGTCATCGGCGGAGAATGCGCTCATCGCTTTTTTGAAGTTCAATG
>JBEKUQ010000524.1:0-3109 GCA_049514835.1 Verrucomicrobiota bacterium
ACCGGGCAACGTCATCCGCGGGCATCTACTCCAGCCCCCTCAGCCATCCCCGTATCCGCTCATGGTTCCGCCACATAGCCGGACATCCGGCGACCGAATGATGGCCGCACAGATTTATGCTTCCCTTGGTTGCGCCGGATTGTCACCGCCTTGCCAATTCCGCCTTTGTCATTTGACACAGTGACTTCCAGTACTAAACTCCCATAATGAGCAAGGCGATGGCAAAAAGAGCACTCGGGTGGTTTTTGATTCTGCTTGGCGCAACGGCAGTCGTGTTCTGCCAGACGATTGTGTTTCCTGGATTAGAGAGACTTCTGGGCATCGAAACCATCGTTGGCAAGGATAACGTCCTGCATCTGCCTGACGGTGGCTATCTATTTACAAACCCTGGCGCAATCATGCTCTGGATTTTTTCGGTTGGTATTGCCGGGATTGTGCTTTGTGCCATTGGGGCCGGGCTCTTAATCCGATTGCGCAAACAGGGGAAGAATTCGAATTAGATTCACGCGATGAACTCCATCCGCTTGCGCACGCCAGAGCGCCGGGCGCTCTTCCGCCGCGCCGCGCTCGGAGCGGCTTGCTTCATCCCGCTCGCCGCCGCCGCCGCCGGGGCGGGCGTCCCGCTGTTCGATGTGGTCCGGTTCGGGGCGGCGGGCGACGGCCGCACCGCCGACACGGCGGCCATCCAGCGCGCGATTGACGCGGCGGCGCAGACCGGCGGCGGGGCCCGGGTTTTGCTTCCGCGAGAACACCGCTTTTTGACCGGAACGCTGGAGCTGCGGGGCGGAATTGATTTTTGTATTGACGGCGAATTGGTCATCAGCACCAACCGGGCCGACTACCAGGGGGACGGGGTGATCACCGCCCTGAATGCCGACCATCTGCGGATCAGCGGGCGCGGGATAATCAGCGGGCAATCGCTGGCCTTCATGGAGCGGTACGACCCGGTTGGGGAATGGTGGCTGTTCAGGCCGTGGCGGCCGAAAATGTTCCTATTGACAGGCTGCCGGAACCTGGAAATCCGGGACATCACGTTTGCAGATGCGCCGTATTGGGGGCTGCACCTTCTGGGGTGCGCTCATGTTCTCATTGACAACGTGACGGTGCGCAACCGGCTGGACGTGCCCAATTGCGACGGGATTGATCCCGACCATTGCCAGGACGTGGAAATCCGGCGCTGCCGGATCACGTCGGGCGACGACGCCATCGTCATCAAAACCACGCGCCAGACCAACGACTACGGCCCGTCGGCGAACATCACGGTGCGGGATTGCGTGCTGGAAACGCAGGATTCGGGCCTGAAGATCGGCACGGAAACGACCAGCGACATTCACGATGTTTTGTTTGAGCGTTGCACGATTATCAGCGGCGGCCGCGGCCTGACGATTCAACTGCGCGACGAAGGCAGCGTCTATGACGTGCGCTTCCGCGACATCCGGTTTGTCTCGCGCTATTACGGCGATCCGTGGTGGGGCCGGGGCGAAGGCATTTCGTTGACAGCGCTGCCGCGGACGGCGGCGACAAAACTGGGGACAATGCACCACATCACGCTGCAAAACATCCGCGGGCGCGCGGAAAATAGCGTGCGCATCCAGGGCGCGGCTGGCAGCCGCATCCACGACGTCCTGCTGGACGGGGTGGCGGTCACACTGGAGCGGCGGACCCGATATCCGGGGGGGTTGTTCGACAACCGTCCCACCACGGCGCTGGACGCGATCGAGGCGCACGGCAACCCCGGTTTCAGCATCCGCGATGCCGAGAACATCACCTTGAAGAATTGTTCGGTGCGCTGGGGCGGGAACGTGCCGGACTATTTCACTTTCGCGCTGGAATCCGAGAACGCGGCCAACCTCAACCTGACCGGATTCAAAGGCGCAGCGGCGCATCCCGGGCGCGACGAGGCCGTGGTCATCCATTGAAAATCTTATTTACGCACGCCTGCCCCGGACAAATCGATCGGTTTGAATCCAACCTTCAAAGCCGGCGAGGCCGGTATCAAACGGAAATCAACTCTATTGGGCGCGACGAAAAGCGGGTCGGCGACAAGAGAGTGCAAGTCGTGGCCGCGGGAGCGCCAGTTGTCGAGGGAAGCGCCCGCGAAAAGCAGGCCGGCGGGATCGGCAGCGGGGCGGGCGTCCCAAAAGACGTTGCGGTCCATGAGGTAGCGGTCGCCCTGCCAGTTGCCGCCGAGCAAGGAGCCGGAGTCGAAGAAGACGATGTTGTTGGTGAAAAGGAAGGAGGGGTGATCTTCGTTGCGGGTGCGCATGAGCTGGAACTCGCGGTTGAAGGCGAATATGTTGTTGCGAATCACATTCTCCCGCCCGTAGTGCTGATGGAAGCCGGCGCTCTTGCAGTGATAAACGACATTGTTCTCCAGGAGGATGTCCGAACTGCCTTCATCGGTGTAGAGGCCCCAGCCGCCGTAAGTGAAGCTCTCCACATCATGAATGAGATTGTGGCGGATAATGGTGCCGCGCTGGATGCCAAGGGTGTAAACCCCGCCCATGTCGCTGAGCATGGCCTGGCCGAGGTCGTGCAGATGATTGTACTCGACAATGTTTTCTCGGCAGGGCGACTCCTGGTAGCCCCAGGTCCAGCCCACGGAAATGGCGGTGTAAAAGAGATGGTCAATTTCGTTGTGCGCGACCTGGTTGCTGCCGCTTTGCAGAATGAATACGCCGACGGCGGGCGGGAAGACCAGGCCGAGGTGGTGAAGGTGGTTGTCGGCGATGACGTGGCTGTGGTTCTGCTCGAACGGATCGGAGCGCGGCTGCGGCTCGCCAAGGCGCACGCCGCCGGCCCCCAGATCGAACATTTCACAATGGCTCACCGTGTCCCCCTGGCAGCCCCGCCCAAGTTCCACCGCGTAATTGGCCAGGCGCGTGAAGATGCAGTTGGTCAGAAGGCAGCCGGTGGCGGCCTCGGCCCGGACGTCGCCAGGCACCGTCACGGCGGCCTGCGTGTCGGCGTAGCCGTCGGCGGGAGTTGTCCAGTCGGTGTAGCTGAAAGTCAGGCCGCGCAAAGTTATATTCTTGACGGGTCGTTTGGCGGCAAGGTTGCCTTGCAGGACCACCAACTGCTCCAGGCGGGGCGCGACGACTTCGGCCTT
>JBEKUQ010000525.1:0-3108 GCA_049514835.1 Verrucomicrobiota bacterium
CGCGGTCTTCAAAAGGCAGTTCATATTTGCGCAGCACGGCCCGCACCCCCTGGCTCCAACCGCAACTGGGCTTCAAATAAGCGATGATCTTGGGCTTGTCCATATTCCATTCAGTTCGGATTTAACAACCTTTCAAATCTGCCACAGAACGCGCGATTGGCAACCTCCCATCTTCCAGCAATTTGGCGCCCTTCATTTTTTCGGTAAGTCGTGTTGGCGAAGCAATCCATTCCCATTTCGGGCTTCAATTGAGAATTGGTCATTGAAAATCTGTCATTGGTCATCGCCGCGCGGCAAACGCCCGCCGCTGGTCGTGCAGTTCCTGGGGCGCCCTGCCGATTGGGTTCCAATGACAAATTACAAATTCTCAATGACCAATTCTCAATGGTTTCACCCGTTCAGCGGCTCCTGTGGCTTGTGGCTATGGTTGCTGCTTTCCCAGCTCCCCATCCGCCCAGCGCAGCAGCCGTTCCGTCGCCTCCCAGCCCAGGCAGGCGTCGGTGATGGAGACTCCGTAGCGCAGGCTGGCCGGGTCGGGCACCGGGAAGGGCTGGTTGCCTTCGTGCAAAAAGCTTTCCAGCATCAGCCCGATGAGCGAACGCGTGCCGCCCAGCCGCTGCTGGATCACGCTCCGCCAGGCCGCTTCCTGGCGCGCGGGCAGTTTGCCGGAGTTGGCATGGCTGCAATCCACCATCAGCACCCGCGCCAGCCCGGCCTCCGCCAGTTTGGCCTCCGTGTCGCGGATGCTGTCCGCGTCGTAATTGCTCCGCCCGCGCCCGCCGCGCAGGACGATGTGGCCCGTCGGATTGCCCGTCGTGCGCACAATGCTCGTCACCCCGTCCTGGTCTATGCCGATGAAACTGTGCGGCCGCATCGCCGCCCGCATGGCGTCAATCGCTGTCTGGCAACGGCCGTCCGTCCCGTTTTTGAAGCCGACCGGCATGGACAGTCCGCTGGCCATTTCGCGGTGGGTCTGGGATTCGGTGGTGCGCGCGCCGATGGCGGCCCACGTCACCAGGTCGTCTATGTATTGCGGCACAATCGGGTCCAGGAACTCCGTCGCCGCCGGCAGGCCCAGGGCGGCAATTTCCAACAGCAGCCGCCGCGCCTGTTTCAGCCCGGCCTCGATATCGTGCGTGTTGTCCAGATGAGGATCGTTGATCAGCCCCTTCCAACCCGTCGTCGTCCGCGGTTTCTCAAAATAAACCCGCATCACGATTTCCATCCGCTCCCGCACCTCCCGCCGCAACGCCGCCAGTTTGCCCGCGTATTCCAGCGCCGCCGGCACATGGTGGATCGAGCACGGCCCCACCACCACCAGCAGCCGCCGGTCCTCCTGGCCGAGGATGCGGCGGATGGTTTCCCGCCCCTGCGTCACGGTCGCCGCCGCCGCCTCGTTCATCGGCAGCTCCGCCTTCAAGCCGCGCGGCGGCAGCAGCCGGACAAACCCTGTAACGTGCAGGTCCTGAATGGCGATCATGGGCGGAAATTCTATTATTGACTACCAGATCACGGCGCGCAGGGCCGGCGCGCGCCACATGGGCGCGCCTTCCTGGATGCCGAAGGCCTGGTAAAACGGCTGAAAATTCTCCTCCGGCCCGATGGCGCGGAACTGGCCCGGCGAATGAAAATCGGTGACCAGCCGCTGGCGCAACGCCGCCGGCCGCCAGTTGGTCCGCCAGATTTGCGCAAAGGAAATAAAGAACCGCTGCTCCGGCGTCAACCCGTCCACGGTCTTGCGGCGGGAAGGATCCTTCGCCAGCGCGCGTTCCAGCGCGTCGTAAGCGATGGTGATGCCGCCCAGGTCGGCCAGATTCTCCCCCAGCGTCAGGCGTCCGTTGACATGCACGCCGGGCAGGGCCTCGAAGCCGCCGTATTCGTCCACCACCAATTGCGCGCGCGCCTCGAAGGCCTGGGCGTCGCCGGGCGACCACCAATCGTTCAGGTTGCCGTTGGCGTCATATTTGCGGCCCTCGTCATCATACCCGTGCGTCATTTCATGCCCGATGACCACCCCGATGGCCCCGTAGTTCACCGCGTCGTCCATGGCCGGGTCAAAAAACGGCGGCTGCAGAATCCCGGCCGGAAAAACAATTTCGTTCTGCGCCGGATTGAAATAGGCGTTGACCGTTTGCGGCGTCATGTGCCATTCCGCCCTGTCCACCTTCTTGCCCAGGCGGGCCACCTGCCGTTTCGACTCGTACAGGGCGCAGTGGCGGACATTCCCGATCAAGTCGTCCGGCAGCAGCTTGATCGAGGAATAATCGCGAAACTTGGCGGGACAGCCGATTTTCTGCGTGAACCGCTCAAATTTCTCCTGCGCCTTGGTGCGCGTCGCCTCGCTCATCCACGGGACCTTTTGCAAATGATCGCGGAAAACCGCCCTGAGGTTTTCCACCAGGTCATTCATCCGGGCGCGGGCTGCCGGCGGGAAATACTTCTCCACGTAAAGCCGGCCCAGCGCCTCGCCGATGTGCGCATCAATCGTGCGCGCGGCCCGTTGCCAGCGCGGTTCCGGCTCAAGCTGCCCGCTGAGCACCGTCCCGTAAAAGGCGAACGATTCGTTTTCCGCCGCCGCGTTCAGATACGGCGCCGAGGCGCGAATGACGTGCCAGCGCAGATAAGCTTTCCAATCGTCCAGCGGACGCCCGCCCACCATCGTCTCCAGCGCGGCGAAAAATTCGGGCTGACGAATGATCACCTCGCGCAACGAAGAAATACCCGACGCGTCCAAAAACGCCGGCAGGTCCAGGCGCGGATATTTTTGCTCCGCTTCGGCCAGGGTGAACTTGTGGTAATTGGCGATGGGATCGCGCAAATCCGCCCGCGCCTTGCTCGCCTTGGCCAGCGCCGTTTCCAAATCCACCACCGTGCCGGCGTGCGCCGCGGCGTCGGATTCCGTTTCACCGGCCAGGACAAACATTTTGGCCGCGTGCGTCCGGTATGCCTCCAGTTTGCCGGCAAAATCCGCCGACAAATAATAATCCCGGTCCGGCAGGCCCAGCCCGCCCTGGCTCATTTGAAAGGCGTAGTAACTGCTGTTCTTCGCGTCCGGCGAAACTGCCGCGCCGAACATGACCGGCACGCCCTGGTGCTGGAAGTCGGCCA
>JBEKUQ010000526.1:0-3105 GCA_049514835.1 Verrucomicrobiota bacterium
GACCTCCCAGCCGGCGAACCCGGGAGGCGGGGTCGGCGCCTGTGATACGCCTTGGTCTTGGCAGGGCACCAACCTCGACATCGGCAGCTATTCCTTTAACGGCTGGCTTTACACCGGTGACTCCGCCCAAGTAGCCAGTTATAGCTCCGGGACTCCGGCGTGTTGTTTTAACAAACAAAGCGATATTGTCTCCACGGCCTTGACGCCTGTGATTCAGGATTGCGTCTGGGTGGACTTTTGGGCCATGCCTGGTGATCTTCCTAATTCAGACCTCTATCACGCCGGGGGAACCGCAAATCCGGGCGGGCTTCAACGCGTCTGCACACCCCGCCACGGCCCGGTCGCTGCCGGTAACGCGCCCCGCAATTTTAATATCACTCTAACCTTGCCCGGCGCCATCAACTTGGGCATTTCCGACGGGCATGTCGAAGGTTCTCCGCTGGAACAACTTTGGCATTACACTTGGAACAAACTCTGGGTTGCTCCCGCAAGACGGCCCATCTGACCTGCAAGATGAAAACTGAATACAGAAATTCCCGACGCGCCTTCACCCTGATTGAATTGCTGGTGGTCATTGCCATCATCGCCATTCTGGCCTCCCTCCTGCTGCCCGCCCTGGCCAACGCCAAACAGCAGGCCATTCGCACCCAATGCATCAATAATGAGCATCAACTCATAATGGCGGTGCATATGTACAGCTCAGACAACAAGGACTGGATCCCGTTCTGCAACTGGGGAGCCCCTGCGGGAAATCCACAGGGCTGGCTTTACACAGGTACTCCCGCGCAATTCGGCACCACCCTGCCTAACCAAGCGCCCAAGTCGGATTGGGCGACAGGGGCGTTGTGGCCCAATATGGGGCAGCCAATGGCCTATCTCTGCCCCAAGGACATTCTGAGCAAATTCTACTCTCAACGCTTCAACCAGCTTTCCAGTTATGTCTGGAATGGCGCCCCCAATGGCTACAGCGAGCCTAACACTCCCCAGACCTGCAAGATCGCGCAAGCTTGGACCCCGATGTGCTACCTCTTCTGGGAGCCGGACGACACATCCGATGGTGCCGGCGAGTTTAATGATGGCGCCAATTACCCCCAGCCGCCGGAGGGCATCGGGTTGCTGCACAACAAGACGGGCGGCAACATCGTGCGGCTGGATGGCGGCACGGAGTTCATCACCTCCACTAACTTCTACAAAGAGTCAAACTCTAGTGAGGGACCGGGGGGCAAGAGCCGCCTCTGGTGGAGCCCATTTTCGGTTAACGGGCATTGATCAGTGGAGCCAACAGCCGGCCCGCCCGGCTTGAAGTTATCCGCATTGCCTGCGGGATAAGAAATTGCCGTGCTGCGCCTTTTGCGCCTTTTTTCGGGGAATCAATGGAACTTGCTTACTATCAACCATTTACATTCAAATCCAGGGTTCTTCGCTGTTTTCAGTGGAATGCCGGCCGCCATTGGGTTTATTTTCCTCTGCGATCTCTGCGACTCTGCGCGAGCCATGAAGCCCAACGAAATCACCGCACCAATCGTTGCTGCCGTCTGCCGAATTCATCCGCAGCTTGGGCCGGGTTTGTTGGAAACGTGCCCGAGTAAAAGAGGGACCTTGTCAGATCGGGCAAAGACTCTCGCGCAGAGGCCGCCGAGAGCACAGAGCGTGCGAAAGGGGCCTGCGCCGGGTGGAGGAAGCGGTGGACACATGGCGATTCCACCGAAAATAGCGAAGAACCAAGTCCAGCCTTTCCCCATCATGGCCAATCAGGCCCAATCAGGCCTAATCAGGCCTAATCAGGCCTAATCAAGCCTAATCAAGCCTAATCAAGCCTAATCAAACCACAAAAACATAAAAGGAGAACATCATGCAACACCCTCTCTTTAATAATTTGCCCAAAATTGGACTGCGCCCCGCCATTGACGGACGCCTGGGCGGAGTGCGCGAATCGCTGGAGGCGCAAACCATGGGGCTGGCCCGCCGGGTGGGCGATTTGATCAGCGCCCATCTCCGCTATCCCGACGGCCGTCCCGTCCAATGCGTCCTCGCCGACGGCTGCATCGGCGGCGTGGCCGAGGCCGCCGCGTGCGCGGAGAAATTTGCCCGCGCCGGTGTCGGCGTTTCCCTCACCGTCACCCCTTGCTGGTGCTACGGCAGCGAGACCATGGACATGGAACCCGCCCTTCCCAAGGCCGTTTGGGGATTCAACGGCACCGAACGGCCCGGCGCGGTCTATCTGGCGGCGGTGCTGGCCGGCCACGCCCAGAAGGGTCTGCCCGCCTTCGGCATTTACGGACGCGACGTGCAGGACGCGGCGGACCAAACCATTCCCGGCGACGTGCGCGAAAAAATCCTGCGCTTTTGCCGGGCCGGTCTGGCGGTGGCCATGATGCGCGGCAAGTCCTACCTCGGCATGGGCGGCGTTTCCATGGGCATTGCCGGCTCCATGGTCAACGTCGGTTTCTTCGAGAATTACCTGGGAATGAGAGTCGAGTCGGTGGACATGAGCGAATTCATCCGGCGCATGGAACGGGGCATTTACGACACGGCCGAGTTCGACAAGGCCCTCCAATGGGTCAAGCAGAACTGCCGCGAGGGCAAGGATTACAATTCCGCCAAAACTCGCCGCGCCCGCGCCCAGTTGGACCGCGAATGGGAAATCTCCGTGAAGATGGCCCTGGTGGCACGCGATTTAATGGCCGGCAATCCCCGCCTCGCCGACATGGGCCGGGGCGAGGAAGCCCACGGCCACAACGCCATCCTCGCCGGCTTCCAAGGCCAGCGCCAGTGGACCGATCACATGCCCAATGGCGATTTCCTCGAAGCCATTCTCAACACCTCTTTTGACTGGAACGGCGCCCGCGCCCCTTACCTGGTCGCCACGGAAAACGACGCCTTGAACGGCGCCGGCATGTTGCTGGGTTACCTCCTCACCAACACCGCCCAGATCTTCGCCGACGTGCGCACCTATTGGAGCCCCGCCGCCGTCCAGCGCGTCACCGGACGCAAGCCGGCGGGCGCGGCCGCGGGCGGCTTCCTGCACCTCCTCAACTCCGGCCCGGCCGCCCTCGACGGGACCGGCCAGCAATCCAGCGGCGGACGGCCCGTCCTCAAACCGTT
>JBEKUQ010000527.1:0-3103 GCA_049514835.1 Verrucomicrobiota bacterium
TCGGTTTTTGGCAGGGTCGGCGCGCTGCGCCGACCTGGACGCCGCGGCGCGGCGTCCCTGCCTCGGAATTGTCTAAAAACTGAGATGCGCCCCATGAAATACCGGTTCAAGGGGCGACTTGCGCTGCCGGCGGGGCATGATTATGGTGTTTGCCATGCAATTTACTGGCAGGCTTTGTCAAGATAAACTCTGGATTTCGGCGGGCGTCCTCCTGGTTTCGGGATTTTTGGCGCCGGCGCAAACGCCGCCACGAGCGCAGTTGCACGGGCTTCTGCCGGAAGCGGTTCCGCATTTGCAGCCGCTGGGCCGCCTGGACGGATCGGCCCGGCTGAGGCTGTCCATCCACCTGCCGTTGCACAACCGGGAGGGACTGACCAACCTGGCGGAGCAACTCTACGATCCAGCCAGCCCGATCTACCACCATTACCTTGCGGCGGAGGAGTTTGACGCCCGGTTCGGCCCCACCGAGGAGGATTATCGGGCGGTGGTGGATTGGGCGGGGCGCAGCGGGTTCACGGTGACGGCGCGGCATCCGAATCGAATGCTGCTGGAAGTCAGCGCAGCGGTGGCGGACATCGAGCAGGCCTTGCAGGTGAAGCTGCAGACCTACGCGCATCCCGCCGAGTCCCGCACTTTTTTTTCGCCGGACAGCGAACCGACGGCCGAGGCGGGGGTGCCGATATTGAGCATTGGCGGGCTGCACGATTATGCGCGGCCGCATCCGGCGAATCTGCGGCGGGCGCCCTTGCGGGCGGCGGCGAGAGCCAGGCCGCAAGACGTCGGGTCGGGGCCGAACGGCAATCTGGCGGGCTTCGATTACCGGGCGATCTACGCGCCGGGAGTGACGCTGACGGGGAGCGGGCAGACGGTGGGTTTGATGGAGTTTGACGGTTATTTCCCGGGGGACATCGTGGCGTATGAGAACCAGACGGGAGTGCCGCCGGTGCCGCTGCAATTTGTGCCGGTGGATGGGTTTGATGGAATTCCAACACCGCCCGGGGCGACCAGCGGCAACAGCGAAGTGGCGCTGGACATCGAGATGACGATGTCCATGGCGCCGGGCCTGATGAACTTGATGGTGTTTGAAGCCGGCCCGAACGGATACCCCAATGACGTGTTGCAGGCGATGTCCACCAACACGTCCGTCAAACAATTCAGTTGCTCGTGGAGTTTTGGCGCGCTCTCGGCCGCGGATCAAACCACCATGGACGACTATTTCCTGAAGATGGAGATGCAGGGGCAGTCCTTCTTCGCCTCTTCCGGCGACTGGGGCGGAGCGACCAACGGCATCGGCATTCCGGCGCCGGACGACGACCCGTATATCACGCTGGTGGGAGGAACGACGCTGGCCACGGCAGGCGGGGGTGCGGCCTGGTTGTCGGAGACGGTTTGGGATGCCGGGTTTGGGCCGGGGAACGCCAACAGCGGGGGCGGGGTCAGCAGCTTTTACCCCATTCCGCTGTGGCAAAAGGGTGTGAACATGCTGACCAACGGCGGATCCGCTTCCAAACGCAACTGTCCGGACGTGGCCATGGTGGCGGACAACGTGTTCATCGTGGCGGACGACGGCCTGCAGGAAACGACGGGAGGGACCAGCACGGCCACGCCGTTATGGGCGGGCTTCGCGGCGCTGGTCAACCAACGGGCCGCGCAGGCGGGTCTGGCGAGCATCGGGTTTGTCAACCCGGCCCTGTATCACATCGGCACCAACTCTGATTATACGGCGTGCTTTGACGACATCACGGTGGGCAACAACACCAACAACAGCCCGACGCATTTTCTCGCCATGCCGGGGTATGATCTTTGCACGGGTTGGGGCAGTCCCGCCGGCACCAGCCTGATCATCGCGCTGACCCAGCCGGACGGTTTCCAGATCACGCCCGGACGAGGCGCGGTGGCGAACGGCCCGGCGGGCGGTCCCTTCACGGTGACGACGCAAACGCTGACCTTGACCAACGCGGGAAAGACCAACTTCAACTGGTCGCTCGGGGCCGGCGCGGGCTGGATGAACGTCTCGAGCAGCAGCGGCACATTGACGGCGGGCGGCGCGGCGGCGGTCACGCTGACGCTGAACCCGGCGGCCAACGGGCTGGCCGCGGGCGTCTATACCAACCAACTGTGGTTCACCAACCTGAGCAGCGGGCTGGCGCAGCTCCGGCAATTCACCCTGGAGGTGGGCCAGGAATTGGTGCAGGACGGCGGGTTTGAATCCAGCGATTTCGCCTATTGGCCCCTGTCGGGGGACTCGTCCATTTATACCAATAATTACGCGGATTACGCGTATGACCCGTACGGCACTGTCAACTATGCGCCTTACGCGGGGAATTATTTTGCCGCCCTGGGCCAGGTTGCCAATCTCGTCTATCTGACGCAATCCCTGCCCACGCGGCCGAACCAGCTTTACCTGCTTTCGTTCTGGCTGCAGAATCCGCTGGAGGACACGTCGAATCCGACAAATGTGCCGGGAGATAATCCCAATCAATTCGTGGTCCGGTGGAACACGAACGCCAGCACCACCAACGTCATATTCAATCAAACGAACATGGGGCCGTTTGGCTGGAGCAATTTTGTATTTACGGTCAAGGCGTGGACCAATGTCACCACGCTGCAGTTTGGAGGGCGGAACGACAACGATTTCCTTTGTCTGGACAACGTGAGCGTCGTGCCCCTGCCGGCGCCGGCGGTGCAGGCGCTGGCGCCGGGCGGCGGCACCTTCCAACTGGCGTGGAGCGCGCTGGCCGGGGCGAATTATCAGGTGCAATACTTGACCAACGTGCTGCAAACGAACTGGCTCAACGCGGGCGGCGTCATCACCGCGACCAACAATCCGATGATTTTTTCGCAGGGAGTTGTGCCCGGGGCGCAGCGATACTACCGGGTGGCGCTGATGCCGTAGATTTGAGCCGGCGCGTTTCGCTTTTTTGGGCAGGCATTTCCAATTCCTAATCTCAATCCTCAAGCAGGAGGGAGATTAGGATTAAGATTAACATTAAGATTATGAGTACTGAGGAGACGGTGGGATACACTACAAAGGCGGAGTGCGCCCGTCCCCGGGCGCAGCAACGTGATCATTCAAATAAGCCTTGGAAAACTTGGTTGCGTC
>JBEKUQ010000528.1:0-3100 GCA_049514835.1 Verrucomicrobiota bacterium
AAGCTGTGTCCCCAGCTCGTCGTTCTGCCCGGCGATTTCGAGCGTTACGAGCAATTCAGCCACTGGATGTTCGGCTATTGCTACGACTTCACCCCCGAGGTGGAGCAAACCTCGATTGACGAAGGGTATTTCGATCTTTCCTGCGTCCGCCAGCGGCCGGTGGAAATCGCGCTGGCCATCCGCCAGGCCATCCGCTAGAAACTGAAAATCACCGTCAGCGAGGGCCTCGGCACCAACAAACTCGTCAGTGCCATCGCCTCGAAGCTGACCAAGCCCGCCGCCTTCAACGAAGTCCCGCCCGGCGGCGAAACCGCCTTCCTCCATCCGCTGCCCAACCGATGGCTGCCGGGGGTCGGGCCCAAGACGAGCGAGCGCCTCAACGCCGCCGGGCTGGCGCAAATCCGCCAGATCGCCGCGACGCCGTTGGAAATGCTGGAACTGCTCCTCGGCGGCCAGGCGGCGGTGATCCGGCAGTTTGCCCGCGGGATTGACGACCGCCTGCTGGTGCCCGCGCGCCAGCCGCAGAAGTCCTTCAGCGAACAGGAGACTTTTCCGGCCGATCTGACCGACGAGGAATATGTGGCAGCGGTTTTGCTGCGGATGGCCGACCACCTGTTTGCCAAAGTTCGCGCGGAGCGCCGCAGCATCCGCACCCTGCAGGTGCGCGTGCGCTACAATGACATGGCGGAGGACCAGGCGAACCAGAGCCTGCTGGAGCCGACCGATCTGGAAACCGGCGTTTATGGCCGCCTGCGCGCCCTGCTGCGCGCCGCCTGGAAGCGGCGCGTCAGCCTGCGCCTGGTCTCGTTGAAACTCTCCAATATATATGACAGCCGTTTTTGCGGGGAACTGCCCCTGCCGTCCGCCGCGCCGGGGCGGGACGCGCGGGCGCGCCTGGCCGCGGCCATGGACGAACTGCGCCAGGCGCGCGGCCGCCCGGTTTTCCTGCGCGGCCACGATTTTGTGCTGAGGGCCGAAGGCGGCGGGCGCAAGGCAGAAGCAAAAGCGGCGGGCGGGCGCGTCCCAATTTCATCCTGCCGCCCCGCTCCCTGCGCCTTGGAGCACGTTCCCCTGCGCGTCCACAGCCACTATTCGTTTCTGGATTCCACCCTTTCGCCCAGGGCGATTGTCGCGCTGGCCAAGCAGCACGGTTTGCCCGCCGTCGCCCTGACCGACACCGGCAATTTGCACGGCGCGGTTGAGTTTGCGCAGGCGGCCAGGGAGGCGGGGATCAAGCCCATCCTGGGCGCCGAACTCCGGGTGGGCGACAAGCCGCTGCTGCTTTATGTGGAGTCGGCGCGGGGCTATCCCAACCTTTGCCGCCTGCTCTCCCGGAAGGCCGAGGGGGAAAGGCCCGCTGACGAAGGCGGCGTGGCGGGGCGCCAGCGCGCTCCCGTGGCCTGCGGCTTCCTGCGGGAAAATGCGGCCTGGCTGGAGGGGTTGATTGCGGTGAGCGCGGACCCCCGGCTGGCGGAAATGTTTCCGGGCCGGTTCTACGCGCTGGTCACCGCGCCAGAGACGCCGGCTGGATTTGCGGCGGCGGCGTGTCCCGCCATCCACTACGCCACCGGCGGGGACCGGCTAAAATACGACGTGGTGCAAAGCATCCGCACCCTGACTTTGCTGCGGCAGGCCCATGCCGGGAAACATGGCGGCGGCCGGTTCCATTTCCGCACGCCCGGCGAAATGGCCGCCGCCTGCCAGGCGCATCCCGAATGGCTGCGCCACACGGTGGAAATCGCCGGGCGCTGCCACTTCGACCTGCCCTTCGGCAAGCCGCAATTCCCGTCCTTCACCCCGCCGGACCATTCGCCGCCGGGCGATTTTCTGCGGCGGCTGGTTCTGGAGGGTCTGGGGCGGCGCTACGGCGCCCGCGCCGGGCAGTTTCGCGCCCAGGCGCTGGAGGAACTGGCCATCATCAAAGGGGTGGGCTACGAGGAATACTTTCTCATCACCTGGGATTTTTTGCAGGACTGCCGGCAGCGCGGCATGGCATGGATCACGCGCGGCAGCGCGGCGGACAGCCTGGTGTGCTATTGCCTTGGCATTTCCGGCGTTTGCCCCATCCGCTTTGATCTTTACTTTCGCCGCTTCCTCAACCCGGAGCGCATGGCCCTGCACAAACTGCCGGACATTGACATTGATTTTGCCCACGACCGGAAGGACGACGTGGTCAAACTCATCTTCGCCAAATACGGCGGCGAACATTGCGCCGCCGTCGGCGGATTTTCCACCTTCCAGGCGCGCAGCGCCTTCGCCGAGGCGGCCAAAGTGCTCGGCATGGCGGAACGGGAGGTCAGAAAGTTCACCGGCCATTTTCCGTGGAGTTTTGGCGGCGGCTGGGTGCCCGAGGGGCCGGCCCCCGGCGGCGGCGAGGATTTGATCGCCCTGCTGCGGGCCAGTCCGGAAAATCGCGACCTGCCGCTGGACGAGGAGCCTTGCCGGACGGCGCTGCAAATGGCGGAATTTCTCGACGGCATGCCGCGCCATCCGAAAATGCATCCGTGCGGGCTGGTGCTGTCGCGCCAGCCCCTGCACGAGCTGACCCCCACGTTCATCACCGACCAGGGTTATGCCGCGACCCATTTCGACCTGGACGCGGTGGAGGCCGTCGGCCTGGTGAAGATGGACATCCTGGCCCAAGGGGGCCTGGCGGCGATGCGCGACGTGAAAAACATGCTGGACGATCGCGGCATCGCGGTGGACCTGGACCGTTGCGTCGCCCGCCGCAAATCCGACGGCCGCCTCCTTCTCGGCGACTCCCAGGCCGCCGAACCGTGGCACGACCCCAAGGTGTGGGAAATGATCGCCGGCGGCCACGCCCGCGCGGTTCATCACATCGAATCCCCCGCCATGACCGGCCTATGCCGCCAGTGCAACGTCCGCGAGATAGACGGACTGATCGCCATCGTCAGCGTCATCCGTCCCGGCGCGGCCAACGAGGGCAAGAAACGGGCCTTCGCGCGCCGCTATCAAGGATTGGAGCCGGTGATTTATCCCGATCCCTCGCTGGAAGCGTGTTTGCGCAGCACCTGTGGGCTGGTGGTTTACGAGGAACACATTCTGCAGATTTGCGAAGTCTTCGCCGGCCTGCCGCCGG
>JBEKUQ010000529.1:0-3096 GCA_049514835.1 Verrucomicrobiota bacterium
TGCAGGTTCCGATGAACTGGCTGGCCTACGTATGTTAAACCGCTTTACTGTCACATATTTCTGGCAATTTGCCAGCGATAATTGATGGGAAAAGCAATGTGTCGGGTGTGTGACTGGAAAACAACCTGAAACGTTTAAGCGACGGCGCGGATTTTGAGCCGGTCAGATTCCCGTCACGAAGAAGTGGCAATAAATGTGTCGCCATGCGCCAACGGAGCGCGTTAATCTCGCCGTTGAAATCGGTGCGGCGCTGGAATTTGGCAAGGGGTTTGCGAGCGGAGAGATGAATTCAGGCAATCTTGGAAAAGGAAACTGAATGAAAAACCTTGGGGTGCGGTGGTTGGGACTGTTGATCTCGTTTCTGTGTGCCAGCGGCTTTGGCCGATCGGGACCGCCGCCACTCCCGCCAGACCCTTTGACAAGCATTCTGACATTGGCTTTTCCGGCAGATGCAGGGCCGGGAATCTTACCGGATATTCGGGCTGCTGGCGGATTGCCGTTCAACGGAGAAAACTGTAACCGAATCCGGAATTGGCCACAGGAGATCGCAGAGGCCACGGAGAAGGAAGGGCTTGGGCGGGGCATGGTTGGCGGGAAAAGTCGCGGGGAACGAGTTTTTACCGCGGATTTCACGGATTTCACGGATGGAGAATTTTTTGGCCGCAAAAAGGCGCCAAGAGCAGAAAAGAAAGATGGTTTTTGTGGGCAGGCTGTGCTAATGCTTCGCCCATCGAACAGCGAATTTGCAGAGGCGAAGAAACCACAAGAAAGTTGCAAAAGTGAGGACTGACCCGAATGGCGCTTAGATAAGAAAACGGGCTTGTAAGACGCTTGATTACAGGGCGTTACGAATCGCGCTTTGAGCGGCAGGCAGATGACGCCGCTCCTACCGGAGCTTGAAAGCCTGTTTTGGTCTGGGTTCTACAACGATGTCGTCCCTGGGCGAATAGTGAATTGAGAATAGTGAATGGTGAAAGAAATCGAGTCACGGCTCGACGGAGTCTCGCCCTACCGTTGCGGGCTTGACGGGACTGAAGGCGGTGCTTTGGCAAGTCATTGAGAGCCAAAGTTTTACGCACTAACTAAGCGCCATTCGGGACTGACCCCTTTCTGACCCCTTTCAGATTAAAGCCAAGTCTGACGAACCTTCGACCGCCGGGGCCGCGAGCTAAGGCTCGCCGGTCGGCCCCGGCTCGTTTTAACTTGCTGCTTACGGATTATGGAAAACACTCGATTTTTGCCGCGAATCGGCCATGCTAGCCGGATGGTGTTTGCCCCAACCGACCGCAAGCAGCTCGTTTGGCCCGTCACAGGGATTGTTTTCGGGGCACTCATTGCTGTGAATCCTTTTTATGCGCCGGACCTCACGGTTCCGGTTGGAATTGTGGCGTGGTGTGTTGACTTGGTACTCGTCCTGATTCTATCCGCGCATTCCATGGGTGCGCGAATCGGATCAATTATGGCTGGGCTGTTCCTGGCTGTTCCTGGCTTCATCGAGGCAACGCCCTTGTCCCGCGGCCTGCTGATGTGCTGCATGGCCGCGCCTTTCTTTGCTGCCGCGGCATTGGCGGGCGCCCCGCCACTCCAAGGGTTCCTGCCGCGGCTGGCCTATTTGTGCTCCGGGTGCGGCCGATGGCAGGTGAAGCGGCAGGCGCACAGCTTGGACGCAATAGCCGTTCAACAACTTATTGCCGCCACCGCCGTCCTCACCGCGGCCATTGCCGTTGTCAAGGCGGCCTCCGCCTTTGGCCTTTGGTTGCCCGTGCGCTGGCTCGCCGGTGGAGTGATGGTTTTTGCTTTTGCCGAGATGGCAACGGCCGGTCTCCCGCTTGTAGGAGCCGCCTTTGGCCTGACAGTGCCGCCATTAATGCGATCGCCATATCGCTCGGCTTCAGTCGGTGAGTTTTGGACGAAACGCTGGAATATCTTTGCGTCGGCGCTGCTTCGCAAATATTGTTTTACGCCACTTGCACGGCATGGTGTTGTGTTGGCGCTGCTCACAACGTTCTTTGTCAGCGCAGTCGCTCACGTACTCCTGTTTCGTATGGCAACGGGGAGATGGAAGATTTCCTTAATCTGCGGTGCTTTCTTCCTTGTCCAACCTCTGCTCATAGGAGCCGAGCGATGGATGAACGTGCGGCGGTGGCAGCCAATGGCCGGCCGGGCGTGGACCCTGGCAGCACTTGCGCTCACGTCGCCTCTGATTATCGAACCTGCACTCCAAATGGTTGAAGTAGAGAAAAGCTGGGGCGGGCCGGACGATGTGCTGCTGCCGACAGTCGCCACGCTTGGCTTTGTAATTGGCCTTAGCAGTATCCTCTCGTTGGCTTCGCTCGCATCCCGCTCGGCTGCTGCCAGGGTTTATGCCCCCTGACAGGCCGTGCAGCGAACGGAACCCGGCACAAACAAAGAAATTCAAAATCCTTGCTTGCATCACGGAATCTGGTGGAATCAAGTCCATCGGAGTGGCTGGTTTTGATTCGACCCCGGGTGGCTGGTTTTGAAGTGACCGGTGACATTTTCCTTTTTGGATTTTAGGAATTTCTTTTGCATAGCTATTCGCTGGGCCTTCGGCCCAAGAATGGCAGAAGACAGGCAATCTTCTAAACGGGATAGTTCCGCTGGCCTCACCGCCGGCGGAACTTCACCAATGAGTCAGCCGGAATCTCGGGACCAGGCTCTCCTACGGGCACACAGGCTCCATTAGGCTTGTCGGTCATAGCTCGCCGAATACCGAGACACCCCAATCTACCCTGCTGGCAAACCCAGAAGAGTTTCTTTCCTGTACAGCGCGCTCGCAGAGCGAGTAAGAGGCTCTCCTCCACAAGTGTGTGGAGGAGAGGGAGAAAACACCGAAGGTTTCCCCTCGTGAGCCAGCCGTGTTAATTTCCTGCCGCGCACTTAATTTCCTTGACATTTTGGGAGATTCTAAATTTATTCTATGGGCATCGCGGCTTTCGATGCCCATAGAATAAATTTTCCATTTTAGATAAATGGGGCGGTGTGAGAACACCAGCTCTTATCAACCATCCCTTGCGCGACTCGTGAATCGTCACTATGGGCATCGCGGCTTTCGATGCCCATAGAATAAATTTT
>JBEKUQ010000530.1:0-5511 GCA_049514835.1 Verrucomicrobiota bacterium
CCACCAAAACCAGCCGATCCCGCGCGGCAGCACTTTCTTCTTCCCAAATTCCCGGTCCACGAACTCCTCGTAATCAAACGACTCGTCCGGCAGGTTCAACCCGCCCACGTACGCCTCCTCCGACCACCCCGTCTTCTCGTCCGCTCCGCAAGCCGGGCACGCCTTGGCCTTCGGCGGAACCTCCGCCCCGCAATTCGGGCACGTGTCAGGCGGTGAATTCATGACCACAGAATCCTGCCTCGGATGTAATTATTCAATCAGTAAAGCCGCGCCTGCGAAAGCTGCCCCACGATCCCCTGCGTCCTCCAACTCGACGGTTGAATCGCCGCCGGATCCACGCTCCATCGCCCCGCCAACTGGTTCACCTTCTCCGCGTCGCCCGTCAGCGCCTCCCGGCAGGAAAACACATTGACCTCGCTGCCGTAATCAAAGCAGACCATGCCCAACTCCCGCTCCGCCGCCGTCAACATCCCTTCATTCCACAACGTTTCTCCCGCCCACGCGTATGCCCGGTAAACCTCTCCATCCTCCAGCAGCGCCCAGGCATGGTAACCCAGCACCCGGTTGAAACTGAAAAACTGCACATTACCCAGCTTGCGGCTCAAGGCCCGCAAAAACCGGTAGCAACCATCCACGTCCTCCGCCGGCTCCGGCAATCCCGGCCCCACCACCAGCACCCATCCCGAAATCGGGCCGCTCACAAACAGCTTCCCTTCGCTCGTTTCCACCAGCCCTTCCTCCCACGAACAAGGCACCGCGTGACGCAGCTTTAGCGCACTTTGCACCGCCCCCGCGTTGTTGCATTTAATCGCCAGCCAGCGCGCCGGCCGCTCGAACAAGGCGGACCGCGCCCCGAACTTTCCCTCCCCCGCCTCGCCGCCCTCGCCCTGCGCCATGCGCGCCGCCAACTGCCGCCGCCGCCAGGCCGCATAAAAGAAGAACCCGCCCGTCCCCAAAACGACACCCAAAGGCATCAACATCAGGAGCCAGCCAAGCTGCTTTAAAAATGCCGGACTCACGCGAACGAGAATAAATCAATCTACTATCGGATTTTGGAATTTCAACCTCCACCATCCACCCACAATAAAATTCGCCCTCCGCCCCAAAACATGCTAACCGTGTCACCCACAATATGCCGGTCGAATACAAAGACTACTATCAGGCTCTCGGCGTCCCTCGCACCGCCAGTTCCGACGAAATCCGCAAGGCCTTCCGCACCCTGGCCCGTCAATACCATCCCGATGTCGCCAAGGAAAAAAACAAGAAGGCCGCCGAGGAGAAATTCAAGACCATCAACGAGGCCTACGAAGTCCTGGGCGATCCCGAAAAACGCAAGAAATACGATGAACTCGGCGCCGATTGGAAGGCCGGCGCCGATTTCCGGCCCCCGCCCGGCGGCCCGTTCTATCGCACCTACCGCGGCCGGCCCGGCGCCGAGGACGCCCGCGAATCTTTTCAATTCGGCGGCACCGGCTTCAGCGATTTCTTCGAACAGCTTTTCGGCGGGGGCCGTCGCGCCGCCGGGGCCGGCGGCTTTGAGGAAACCGCCGCCGACCGGGGCCAGGACATCGAGGCCGTTCTCATGGTGACTTTGGAAGAGGCCATGAACGGCTCCGTTCGTTCCATCACCCTGCGCCGCAACGCCCTCTGCCCCGAGTGCCACGGCACCGGCGCCAAGGGCCGGAACGTCTGTCCCAATTGCCGCGGCCAAGGCCAGGTTTCCGTCTCCCAAAACCACAAGGTCAAAATCCCCGCCGGCGTCCGCGACGGCCAGCGCCTGCGCGTCCCCGGCCAGGGCGAACCCGGCCAAGGCGGCGGTCCGCCGGGCGATCTCTATTTGCGCGTCCGTCTGGCCGGCCATCCCGATTTCCGCGTCGAAGGCGGCGATTTGTATTACGACCTCGACCTCGCCCCGTGGGAAGCCGCCCTCGGCGCCAGCGTTTCCGTGCCCGCACTCAACGGCGCGCTGGGCATCAAAATCCCCCCGGCCACGCAGAACGGCCAGCGCCTCCGCGTCAAGGGCCGCGGCCTGCCGGGGCGCGCCGGCGAGCGCGGCGATCTTTTCGTCGTCGCCCGCATCCAGATGCCCAAGGAAATCTCCGAACGCGAAAAAACCCTGTGGCGTCAATTGTCCGCCGAATCCTCCTTCAATCCCAGAACCTGACTCTTAATCCTGATCTCAATCTTAATCCTAATCCCCACCTGGCCTTCCCCCGGTTCTCTCCGCCCAGGCCTTTTCCGCCTAAGGCGTCAACCATGCTTGGCAGGGCGGGCAGTCCTCTGCCCGCCGCCCTTCCCGGCGAGGCCCCAGCCCGGCGTCTTCCAATGACCAATGACAAATTCTCAATGACCAATTCTCAATCGTTCCGAAACTCTCAAGACTCTCCCCGGCAGAAAAACCCCACGAAAGAAATGCGCCCCTCCTCCGCCCGCTTTTTTTTCCGCTTGGAACCACACCCCGGCCGTCTTCTCCTGGGCATCGGCGTGGATTCCGACGGCCACAAACGCCTGACCACCGGCTCCAACTTCGCCCTCATCGGCGGCACCGAGGAAACCCATCTCGCCATGACCGAGAAAGCCATCAAAATAAATGAAAAACTCGCCGCCAGGGGCAAGCGCCTCGAAGACGTCAGCCGCGAGGAATTTGAAGACATCGCCCAGTCCGTCGGCCTGCGCCGCCAGAACAAGGCCCAAGAAAACTAAACCCTCCGCACCACTCCCTTCTGATCACCGGCCATGAGACTCCAAGCCATGCACATCGGCATGAAAGTGCGCCACCCCGAACTGGGCGCCGGCACTGTCAAGAGCATCTCCGAACACGTCGCCGACATCCGCTTCGACGGCGGCCTCCGCTCCCTCGCTCCCGAACAATCCGATCTCACCCCCGACGAGGCCCTGGCCGACCTCACCGGCCTGGCCGTGCCCCTCTCCACCCTCGTCGCCGAAACCGTCAGCGCCCTGATCAAGGAACTGGGCCTGGAGCGCGACGACTCCCTCGTCGAACAACTCGCCGCCCGCTGGGGCAAGGGCCTCCTGGTCCTGCGTCCCTCCGATCCCGCCTTGCAGAGCAAGGAAGTTCCCCTCGAGGCCTTCTTCCACAAAATCGTCATGATGCGCAACAACCTCCGCGTCCTCGAACAAAAAATCAACAGCCACCCCCAGTTGAGCGACGCCGAAAAAGTCGAGTTCCAGCAATACATCTCCCGTTGCTACGGTTCCATGACCACCTTCAACCTCCTCTTCAAACGCGACTCCGACCAGTTCAAATCCAATCTTTGAAAGATGACGGTAGTGAAGGGGTCAACCCATAGTTTGGTTCGTTTCTGCCCGGCAATTCAGACAAATCGCACAAACTATGGGTTGACCCCATGTTGTCTTTCTTTTCACCTTTCATAGGGTGGAAAAGCGTGCGGAAAGGCACACACGTCAACGAAGCGATCCTTTCGCCAGAGAGAAACCGAGGGCGGACTGGAAAAGGACTTGCAAATCTGTGGTGCATGAAGAAAATCACGAAAAAGGCCGACGCTGGTCTTGGACAAGAATCCAAATGGGAAATGTGCTCATACATCTCAGGCACCTGTTACCGGTGTTGCTGGCAGCCATGCTGGTTGCGGGGTGTGGCGCCCTGCCGAGCGTGCCGGCCTATCCGTACTACTCAAAAACGAACCAGGGCGTTACGGCTGATGTGTCTTTGGTGAATGCGCAAGCCCAGCAGAAGTCTGATGCGTTGTACCAATACATTGACGGCTGGTTCAAGGGTGTCAACCCGGCGACGCTCCCGGCCCATCTGATTCCCAACGGCACCGAGCCAGGCGTTCAGAGTTTCACGCTCATCCCGGAATCGGCCATTGACCCGGCTACCCAGTGGGGAGAGCGGTTGGCACAGACCTCCATTGATTTCCAAGATTCCGTTGGCGAATTCCCCGATCCGCACTGCACCTACAAGCTCTTGCCCGCCATGCTCGCGCCTTTCGGGACAAAAGTCATCATCGAGGGCGAGTTTCCTCACTGCCGGTACTTCAGCATCCAGCCCTCTCCCGCGTTCTTTCCACAAGTTTATCGCTACAACGGTTTCGGCTCCGGTGAGGTTGCGTTGGTAGATGCGGATATTGATCCGTTGCCCGGCCAAGTGAACCCGTTCCGAGTGGGCGCAGACCGCAACGCCACCAACCGCAGCTTCAAGATCACCTTAACCATGGCGAGGGGCGATCCGACTGCCATGGATCCCGCTGCCTGGACGATGCCCGCTTTTCGCCAGGCGGGCAACACCCGCTTTTGCAGCGGCTTGCAGTTCCGCGGTCCGTGGGGCGATGCCGACTGGAAACTCAAGGATGCCGCACATTCCGGCGACGGTCGCGGCGTGTGGGATGTGGGCACCATCTGGATGCGCTATTACGCGCCGGACAATTCAAAATTCCCGAATGCTGGCGTCACCAACCCAAAAGTTACCTATGAACTGCCTGATGGCCGCCGCTTCTATATCCAGACAGATTATTCAGCCTTCGCCGCCATGGTCAACCTGACCGGACCTGTCGCACCTGCCAAACCACAAGAGCCCGACAACCCGGGGGTCGGCTGGCTCAAGCAATGGGGCATCTTTCGCGTCATTGCCGAAGGCCTGGCCCACTCGTTCGGCTGGTATCTGCCTTTGGGCGGCATTACCAACATGACTCCGCAGCAGTATGTTCATGCGCTCGACCGGAATGCCATGGGCCGTGGTCCCGACATGCCGGCGCATGGCAAACTGGAACCGCACGCCACAGCCGGAGTCCACATCAATTACTTGGTGCGTGGAATGGCCTGCAATCAGGGCAAGGTGGTCGTCATCAGCGGTGCCATGCCCTCCTACCCGGAAACGCGGGCCGGGCAGTCCCCGATGCCTGCGGCACAAATGCGCTACTGGTCCCTTACCGGCTACACCACCTTCTTTGACGTTTCCAAGCCGCTCTCCCGTACCAACATCCCTGGGCAATTGCTCACTTCGATCATGGACGACGAGGTCGTGCTGGATTCTCAGCGGCGCTACGTGCTCGTTTACTCGCGCGCTGCTGACCGGCCGAGGAATGCAACCACAGCAAACGGCGTTGCCTGGAAGGAATGGGGCCCTCAGGGCACCCAGGCTTTCACCTTGCGCTGGGTGAGTGTGGCCCCCGAATGGAGCTTCTCCAAGGCGCCGGATCAAGCGCACCTGGGTTGGAATACCTCCTGGGCCTCGCCGGATTTTGACTCGAACCTGACCTACCGAAACAACCGCTCAGGTTTCCTGGGAGATTACCAGCCGGTGGTGAGCTACCTCAGCACGGCTGCGTTCGAGGCATACGGCAGCACAAATCTCTTTTCAAAACTACCTGAGTATTGATGGGCATCCTTTCTTCCGGAGAGAGCAGGGGTCAGCTAGAAAAGTGACCGCCTTCATTTTTCTGACCCCATTTCTCTGACCTCGTTTTCCCTTTGCCTATGTCTGGATTACCCCTGCCGCCCGGAATTTGCTTTTGCGCGATCCCTAAGCCC
>JBEKUQ010000531.1:0-3085 GCA_049514835.1 Verrucomicrobiota bacterium
GAGAGGAGAGGATCGTACTTTTCCTGTTCTTCGGGAGTGATGTAAGTGCCGCGCTCGAGGTGGTAGTCGCGAGGCGTCTTTTTGTCTCCGGCCACCACCAGTTCCCAGTCTTTCATGGCTTGGAAGGCCTGGATGGCTTTGGTGGGCGGGTTGATGGTGGTGGTGACGATGACTTTTTTCATAATCAAAGCGGGTCTGGGGAGGCGCGGCCCTACAGGCGGGAAGGGCCGGGAGCCGGCAGGAGAAAAGATTTTTTGCGGGCAAACCGCACTTTGAGGCCGATGCGAAAGTATTCGAAATTGCGAAAGAACGTATTTTGAGATTCGCCCTCGATGCGGGCATACCAGACGGTGGGAATCTCCGAAGCCGGCACGCCGAGGCGGAGCGGCTTGAGAATGCATTCCAGGTTGAAGGGATGGCGGACCTCCTCCCAGCGGATGGCCCGGACCAGTTGGGTGGGGAGGATGCGGAAACCGAAAGTCATATCGGACAAGCGGGTGAGAAAGAGGAGGGAGAAGAAACGCTGAAAAATCCAGTTGCAAATGAGTTTGATCCTGGAATAGCCATGAAAAGCGCCGCCGCTGATCCAACGCGAGGTGCTGACCACGCCGGAAGGGTTTTTGCGCGCCTCTTCGATCAACCCGCGGACTTGGTTGGGATTGGTTTCCAAGTCGCTGGCCATGATCATGACGTGGCTGCCGCGGGCCGCGTCGAAGCCGTCGCGCAAGGCTCCGCCGAGAAAGGGCAGCTTCTGGTCCAGCACCACGATCAGATCGCCGAGGGACTTTTGGATGTCCTTGACCACCGCCATGGACTCGGGGGTGGTGCGCTTGCAGACCACGATGAGCAATTCCTTGATGTCCTCGCGTTTGACGTCGCGCAGGATGATGTCCACGGTTTGCCTTAGGGAGGTGGTTTCGTTGATGACCGGCAAGATAATGCTGGCCGAGTCGAATCGTTCCACGGGCGGAAAAAGGCTCATGTCAGTTTTGCGGTTGGGGGCTGGTTTTGGCGGGGGTGGCGAGGATCCAGCCGGCGAAAACGATCAGGCCGAGAAAGCTGCCCATCCAGAAAGTGCAGAATCGGAAGAGAAGCACCGGCAAGGTG
Organism: Verrucomicrobiota bacterium; assembly: GCA_049514835.1. Lineage (GTDB taxonomy): Bacteria > Verrucomicrobiota > Verrucomicrobiia > Limisphaerales > Palsa-1400 > JBEKOF01. The sequence goes on from JBEKUQ010000531.1 coordinate 1,108, forward strand.
GCCTGGCCGGCGGCCAGACCCAACCGGGTGAGAAGCAAGACCATGACGACTTCAAAACTGCCCAGGCCGCCAGGCAAAGCGGACAAGGCGCCGGCCAGAGTGGCCAGCGCGTAAATCGAGCAAGAAGTGCCCAAACCGACTTTGACTCCAAAACCGCGAATCAGCAGGTGAAAGGCGCAGCCTTCGCAGCCCCAAGCCAAAAGCACGATGGCGATGCCCACCAGGAATGGGGTGGGTTTGAGCAACCGGCTGCCAGCATCAAGGAGGCGCAGAGATTTTTCCACTAATCCAGCCAGCGTGGGGACGCGGGCCAAAAGCGAGAAGAGGCGATGATAAACGGGGCCGTGGCTGACCAGGAGGGTCACGCCGAGGATCAGCGCTGCCGCAAGGATGAAACAGGGCACTCCATCGGCCAGCAAAACCAATCCGCCAGCCGACAAGACCAGGATGGCGAGCAGGTCGCCCAACCTTTCGACCAGAAGCACGCCGGCACCATCGGCCAAGGGGACATCATAGCGGGTCCGCAGGAGCACCGACTTGACGACCTCGCCAACCTTGCCCGGAGTGGCGCTAAAGGCAAAACTGGCAAAGAAGGCGAGCAGGCTGTGGGGGAGCGACACGGGCCAGCGCAAGTGGCGCACATAGTAATGCCAGCGGAGAGACCGCAAGGCCCAGCCGAGAACGACGAGACCCATCACTGGCGGCAACACGCGCCAGGGGAGCGACTGGCTGGCGCGGGCCAGGTCGCCGCGGACCGCCCAAAGACCTGCTGCCGAGTAAACGGCGATAATCACCGCGAGCAGCCATAAACTGTGTTTGACCCACTTGCGCCACTCGTTGCGCGAAGGAAGAGGCTTGAACGGAGCGGGGCAGGAAGCCGCTGTGCTACATTCCATCGCGCGTCCTTCTCCGAGATTGCCGGTTACGGGTGGTGATCGCTGACATTGGGCTGAATAGGAGCAAGGAGAGGGGGAATCCGCAAGGAAAAAGAGCCGCGGGCGCAGGGGAGAATTGGGGCTGTTTGAATCATAAAACGGTCTATTTATTAAGTTCATTGGGCTTCATCAGCCTTCATTAGCCTTCATGGTTTGGCGGCGGCCAGGACCAGGAACAGTTCGGCGCCGGCCGGTTTGAAGGAGCGCAGATGCCATCGCACGGCCTGGGCCAGATGCCGGACTCCCGCGCCGGCGGCCAGGGTGGGCGCGGACCGTCCGCCGAAAAGGAAGGGGCAGATGGTGAGATGGGTTTCCTGGACGAGGCCGGCCTGGAAAAGAGCGGCGTTGAGCTGGCCGCCGCCTTCGCAGAGGAGCCTCTTGACGCCCCACTTTTTTTTCAGCCAGCGCAAGGCGGCAGGGAGGTTGAGCCGGCGCCGTCCGAAGGTTTTGACTTCGTCGGCCACGGCGCGAAGGCGGCGGAGTTTGGCCGGGGAAATGCGGGAGGTGGTGAGGATGAGGATGGGGGAAAAGCGGCGGCGGAAGATTTCGGCGGCGGGGTCAACAGAGCCGGTTCCGCTGACGATGACGCGCAGATTGTATTCCGCCAGGCCGCGTTTGAGGCGGAGGCGGCGGTATTTGGCCGGACCCGGCCCCAGGTTGACGGGGAAGGAATCCACGGTGCGCGCGCCGCACATGACGGCGTCGGCGGTGGCGCGCAACTCCAACAGGTGCCTCCGGTCGCGCGGGCTGCCAAAGGGAGTGAAACGACGGTCGGCGGGGGCGATTTTGCCGTCGGCGCTCATGGCGACATTGAGAAGAACGAAGGGGTGGTCAGGGTGGACAGGCACGGAGGTCACGGCTCGACGGAGTCTCGCCCTACCGGGATGGAGTGCGGGGTGGACGGGATTGCGCCCCCGGGCCGGAATTTCGACTGGCGCTACGTGCCTCATGCCATGCAATGTAGCCATAGAGTATAAGTTTGTCAATCCCGGAGGGTGAAGGCAGCCCCGTGAAATACCCCGCCTGCATACGCCAGGCGGGGT
>JBEKUQ010000532.1:0-3084 GCA_049514835.1 Verrucomicrobiota bacterium
CTCCACCTTTGTCGTTGCCCACGCCTTGGAGGCGGCCGGACAACTCCTGGGCGAGCGGGAAATCATCCGGCTTAACAGTGAACAATCGCGCCGCTTTGCCGAGGCCTTGCTGGCCCCGCCCGGCCCCGTTCCGACGGCTCTGCGGAAAGCGAACAAGGAATACGCGAAACGCGTGATCAATCGGCGCTAAGCTCCTTCCACCATCGGTCCAGGCCCCGCATGGGCACGAACATTCGTTGGCCGTCAAAGAACCGGAATCCGAATTGCCGGTAGAATGCGGCCGCCTTGGCGTCCTTGGGATCCGTCACGACAGCCACGGAGCCGATATCTGTCGCATGCATCCAAGACCGTTGCAAAGCGTCGCGCATCAGCAGCGGCCCAATCCCCTGGCCCCTGAATTCCACATCGCGCGCCAGCCGGCCGAGCAATGTGGCCGGGACAACCGGATATTTCGGCAACCGGCCGGAAATCTCCGCCGGCAATGCGGCCAGCGCGACCGAGGTGGCCGAAAGCGTATAGTAGCCGGCAATGCGGCCCGGGTCAGACTCCGGGACAAGCACGAAACAAACCGAAGTTTTGGAGGCCATGTCCTGGCGCGCTCGTTGCCGGAGGTAATCGGTCAATGGCTGCGATTCGCAGCAGAATTGAGGGCGGCGATGTGTGGCGGCCTCCAGGCGCAGGATGGAAAACTCAGCGGCCATGCTAAGAACGTTGCACCATGGTTCAATAATGATGGGTTTCGACGCGGCTGACAACGGGGGAATGTTCTCCGGCAAGGCAATCGTTTTGCGTCACCTTGGGATGCAATTCGCCTTCGTCACGCCGCCGACTCCTCCCGGGTGGCAGGATTCGTGAGACGCGCTCTCGTGTGGAAGCGCACCCTCAGAATCGGGAGCAAATTGTCAAATCTGCTGTCTAATGAAATGTAACAGAGCGACACTTCTTTATATGAAAAATGCATTGAGGACGTTTTCCAACTTTTCCGGCTGTTCCATGAAACCGGTTTGCCCGCCGCGGCTGGCTTTCCACCGCCGCGGCCTGCATGGCAATCTGATGCGCGCCGGCCTCGTGGCGGTGGCGATGGCCGCGCTCGCCGGCACAAGCGTTGCCAACGCGGACGACAAATCGGAGGCGCTTCCCGTGGTCGCGCCGAAAGTCAAGTCGCTGGCGGCCTTCAAAAACGGCCTGGCCTTTGTTTTCAAATCCGCCGACACCCCGCTCAAGAACGGCTGGGCGCGCATGGACCAGCTTCCGCCCGCCGCGCTGGGGACGCTTTGGATCGGCACGACCAGCAAATCCGGCCCGGTGACCGATGTGATTGCCTACAAGGAAAAGGTGGCCAGCGACGCCGACAGCGTCAACCTGGCCGAGTTGCTGGCCGCCAACACGGGCCGGCAGGTCACCATCACTTATGTGGCCGGAACCGGTCTCAAGACAGCCGACGGCGCGCTCCTGGCCGCGCCGGCGGCGCACAAGCCGGACGAGGATGAGATTCCAACCTCGGCGCCGCCGCCTTATGCTTACGGGTGGAGGCCCGCGCCGGAGGCGGCGCGCCCGGAAATTGTTTTGCTCCGCGGGACCAAGGCGGGCAGTTCTGAAACCGTCTTGATGGCAATCAATTTGAATTCGATTCAATTGGTGGAAATCTCCGGCCCGGCCAACTTGCACACCAAGCTGGAGCGCGAAATGGCCCGGACCAAAATCCACGTCGGCGGCGAGCCTGCCCACGCGGAGATCACGCTGGCCTGCCTGGAAAAGGGGATTGTCTGGAGCCCAAGCTACCGCATCGGCCTGTCCGACGACACCAACGCCGCCATCGAATTGGATGCCGTCCTGGCCGACGACCAGGAAGACCTCGACAACGCCGATGTCTCCTTCGTGGTCGGCTACCCGCATTTTCTCTTCGCGGACGTGCTTTCGCCCATTTCCCTCCAGCAAAGCGTGGCCGCTTTCGTGCAAGCCCTCATGTCCGGCGGCGAGCGCGGGCGCGGCGGCGCCTTTGCCAACGTCATGTCGCAGTCGGTCGCATACAACTTTGCGCCCTCTGAGGCCGGCGGCGGGCCGATGGGCGGCTATTCCGCGGGCGCCGGCATGCCCGGTGAACAGAGCGAGGACCTTTACCTTTATCGAAAAACCGGCGTGACGTTGAAGAAGGGAGATCGCGCCCGGTTCAGCATCCTTTCCGGCACGGCTCCCTGCGAGCATGTTTATCAGTGGGACGTGGGCGACGCCATGAACGTGGATGAAAACGCCAACCGCACGGGGCAAAACGCCAAACCGGAGGAGTTGGTCTGGCACAATCTGCGCCTGAAGAACACCGGCAAGCAACCGTGGACCACCGCCCCGGCCTTCGCCGCCAACGGCGAATTGCCGCTGGCCCAGGACACGCTTTCCTACACGCCGCCCGGCGGCCAGGGCACCCTTAAATTGACTGTCGCCACCGATGTCCGCGCCGAACAGAGCCAGACCGAAAAGGCCCGCCACCAGGTCAACCAGGCCGGCTACAATTTCGACGAAGTCACCGTGGACGGCAAATTGCGGCTGACCAACGGCAAGAACAAGGAAATCGCCATGCTCGTCCATAAATCGCTGGTCGGCGAAGTCCTGGAAGCGCCGGACGGAGGGATAGCAAAGGGGGCCGGCAACCTCACGGCCGTCAATGCGCATAGCGAGATCCGCTGGGAATTCAAGCTGGCGGCCGGGCAGGCGCGGGAGCTGACCTACCAATACAAAGTGCTGTTGCGGCGCTGAGGGTCCGTGCAAAAACAACCTCCGATTTACCGGCGACCTTTGGAACAAGGCCGTTGCCGGAGATGGAGAATTGGTCATTGGCAATTGAAAACCCATTTCCCAATTGCCAATGACAAATTCTCAATTTTCAATTCTCAATTGCCTTCAAAGTTGCGCTTTCTGGACGCCACTTCGATCCTGATTTGAATTGCGCCTGATTTTCGGAACGTGTTTTTGCACGACTCCCAGGAGGCGCCGGCTTTTTACTCCTCAAAAAGGGCCTGGGCAAAGGCCTGGGGGTCGAAGGGCTGGAGGTCTTCGGGCTTTTCCCCCAGGCCGATGTACTTGACAGGC
>JBEKUQ010000533.1:0-3077 GCA_049514835.1 Verrucomicrobiota bacterium
GCCAATCCGGGTATTTGGCCCAGGCGTTGAAATGAAAATGCACAAAGGCCGTTTCCGGTTTCTTGCCGCCGCGCCGGACGCAGATCGGCCCGCTGTCGCGCATCCAGCCGCGGTTGGTCGGGTGGACGATGAATTGGACGCGCGCAACCTCGGCGTGCGCCAGCGTCAGGATGCGGCGGGCGGCGGTTTCATCGGCCTGGGAATTCACCAGCAGCCGGACGATTTCGCCCGGGCCGATTTTGCGGATCATCTCGCCATAAACCCAGCGGATGGCGCTCAATTTGCGCGGCCAGTCCGTGGGATTATGCGGCCAGCCCAGCCAGGTCGCCTCATGCCGCTCCCATTCCGCGGGCATGGCGAAGCCGAGGGAGGCGGGATATTTGCGGATTTTCATTTTAAACAGGATTATCGAACCAAGATCAAGATCGGATTCTTACTTCTGAAATCTCGGTAAATCATTTCTCAAATCTCCAATTTCCAATCTCAAATTCCTCCGATTATGAGTAAAGTCGCCATCCCAAAATTACCACCCAAAAATTAAGTCTCCGAGCGCCAACGCCTTGGGAAACTGCCGATTATCAGCGACTTTTCCGGGAGCGCGACCGTCCCGGTCGCACCCGTCGGCGTCCCGCCGGCGGAATCTCTCTTTTAGGAGGATGTCAGAAAAATGGGGTCAGAAACATCGTTCAGCCCTTACCCCTCGCCCAAAGCGCACCGGGCCGGTTTCATTTCATGGGGCCAAGGATGCCCCCGAACTTGCTGCCAATGGGAGTTTCATCTTTATGACCCCATTTTTCTGACATCGTCTTCCTTTGAAAATGATCGCGGCGCATTCGGCTCTGTTGCGGAAATTCACGGCCTTGGCGTATGATGAGTCGGCGGAAATGCGTTGGCAGGAATCCCGGCCCACGGAAGCCGACAACATGGATGTGGGGCCGGCGACCGAAACGGATTTGCAACGAGATTTGATGAAGCGTCGGGGAATCCGTTTTAATTAGCCAGATCTGATCCTTTCACTTTCACAGGCTGTTTGGGTGAATTACCAAGTTTATCTCAAACGGTGTTTCCGGAGGGCTGTCAATCGCCTTTTGAAGAACGCCAACAATGTCCGTCCCTTGATCGAGAGGGGGAATGCCCGAAAACCACCCCCGCCCTATGCCGTGGATATCATTGGTTTGTGTCCCGACCACGACAAGGTCGTTCCATTGCCATTCGGTCTTTGTCCGCTGACGGGCCAGCAGCGTAAGGGTCAGAGAGACGCCACTTAAGTACTCATCTTTGTCGGCCTTGATTATCAAGCCGGAAACGCCCGGCTCGGCATTGTGGGTAAAATCCGTGGTCAAAGCAATAAGCTCTTCTGCGCGCAGCAACTTGTCTTTGAAACCGCCAATGCGAGCAGCGAACGAATCCGTGGGCTTCGCGCTGTCAGGCGACCACTCGACAACGGTGACCTTGGCGGCTTCGGCGGGAGCGAGAGGTGTGTGTTCGGGTTGCGGTAGAGGCAGAGTTGGGAGTTGATGCGGCGCGCGCCAGGTGTTTAAGAACTCGATCCTTCGTCGCTCGCGGGCCTTCGGATTTCCAGGAAGGCTTATGACGTAGCGGTTCGGCCAGCGTTGCGCCAGCAACCATTCCGCCACATCGTAAATTCGCGGATCGGAGACACTCATACCGTTTTCCCATGCGTCAAAGCCTTGGTATTCATCGGTGTCCTCCAGTGCCCCGACTAGGAATTTCTCAATCGCTTCAATTGTAGCAGGAGACTGTGTCGGTTTGCCGGGACGGTTGGTATTGCCCACGGACGCCAAAACATGGGACTTTATCTCGGCGGGTCGCTGGCGGAGATTGTGTCCTAACGCCTCGATGGCCTGAGCGGAATCGCAACTGGCGAGAAAATCCTGGAGCTCACCGAGGACTCCTCCCTCTTCAGGTCCTTGCAGGGGGGATTTCTCGCACTCATCAATCATGGCGGTCACAGCCTCCGATTTGCCCTGCTGCCGCAAAACGTAGGCTGCGGCCACGCGCGCTCGAAGTTGCGGCCCGTGACGCATTTCCTCCATGAAAAAGTCAGTGGTGGCAGGGGAGGATGGAAGCTTGCCAAGTCGCTCCAAGAGGTCGGCGCGAGTCCGGGCCAAGAAGGGGTCTGCGGCCTTGATCCCTTGCATCAGTGCCGCGGCGGCGGCGTCCGGATACCGCGCGACAAGCATATCGGCTTGCGCCGCAGCGTCCCGCCCACCAGAGGAAACGCCATCCACAAGCATTTGCTTCTCACCTTTCTTCTGGAACTCAGCCCACCACGCTTGGAACGCGGCTTGGGTATTCGTTTCGCTTCTGCCCCATGATTTCCCAGTGATTTGTTCCAGGATCACCACTGCGAAATTGCTGACAGGCAAAACCCGGTAGATTGGAGCGTGGGTATCGCGAGCGAGGGAGCGGGTGAGTGTTGGCGACTGGATCGCGGTGATCAGTTGTGGGACGGCAGTGTAACCCAAATCCACAAGCTGATGGGCGGGAGACTTGGTGGCACCCTCAGACCTTATCCTCATAGCGAACCTTCCGTCTGTAATCCCACTCATCCTCTGGTCGCGGAGGCGGTAGATGAGTTCGCGGACGCGTTCCTCCGCCGGAAGTTGATTGGGGTCTTTTGGCGCCATTTTGGCATGTTGATCATCTTCAGCGATCATTTGCTTGAGTATATCGGCCATCTGTTTAGCCCGTTGATAATCTTGGCTGTGCGGATAGTTTCTAATGATCGCTTCAAACTGCACCAGCAACTGCGGACGGGTAATTGACACATCGCCGCACGCCGAAACCGCGTGCCCCAATGCCGCCTTTCCAACGTCCTTTTCCATGTCCTCCTGAAAAGTAGAATTGGTCGCTGTAGCATTACCCCCTTTGGGCATCTTCAGGGCCTCGGCATAAAGGTCCTGCGCCAGGTCATCCAGTCCTTGACGCCAGCACGCCCAGGCGAGCACAAAAACCTGCGCCCTCTCCGAGAGTTGCGAGCCAAAGTTGCTCATCACGTGCCGCATCATCGTTGCAATGGCGTCGTTGGTAGGCTCATTGCGCATTGCGTTTAG
>JBEKUQ010000534.1:0-3075 GCA_049514835.1 Verrucomicrobiota bacterium
CGCCCGCAAATCCTCCCCGTTGGCCGCCGTCAGGGAGCACCGGTGATATGCCCCCTCCGCCGGCACTATGTCGTAGTCAGCCACTTCCGCCATCTGCTCCCAGCATTCCCTCAAGTCCTCCAGCGGCGCGGCAATCTCCGCAATAATTTGACCGTGGCTGCTCATGCCTTTCTGCAAATTCTCCGGCGTGTCCGCCGCCAGGATTCTGCCCTCCAGCATAATCAACACCCGGTTGCACGTCAGTTCCACCTCGGGCAAAATGTGGCTGGAAAGCAGCACGGTATGCCGCCGGCCCAGGTCCTTGATCAATTGCCGCACCGCCCGAATCTGGCTCGGATCCAGCCCGATGGTCGGCTCGTCCAGGATGATCAAATCCGGTTCATGCACCAGGGCGTCGGCCAGGCCCACCCGCTGCCGGAAGCCTTTGGAAAGCTGGCCGATGATGCGGCGGCTGGCTTCGGCCAGGCCGCATTGGACGATCACGCTGTCCACCCGCTCGCGCGCGCGGCTGTGGCCCAGGCCCTTGAGCCGGGCGCGGAACTTGAGGTATTCGCGCACCCGCATGTCCTGGTGGAGGGGATTGTTTTCCGGCATGTAACCGATGCGGCGCCGCACTTCGTCCGCCTGGGTGGCGACATCCAGGCCGGCCACGCGGGCCAGGCCGGAGGTGGCGGGCATGAAACAGGAGAGGATGCGCATGGTGGTGCTTTTGCCGGCGCCGTTGGGGCCGAGCAGGGCCACAATTTCCCCGCGGCCGACGGTGAAGGAAACATCCTCCACCGCGGTTTTTCCGGCGTAGCGTTTGGTCAGATTCGCCACCTCAATCATGATGTCGTCCGTCATGGGCGCTCGGCTTCCTCGTGCGGTGTCCGGTCGGGGCATCGGGCCGGACCAGGAGTAACCAGCGCCAGCTTACCCCAAGCGTCCGCCAGTTGGCAGCATAAATTTTGGATTTCCCGGTGCTGGGATGGTGGCCGCAAGCAATGAAACACTGGGAGGCCGGCAAAGTTGCGTCATGCGCCAGTCAGGCGGCAGGGCGCGCAGTCCCCTGCGCGCCGTCAGGCGATGATTGCGGAGCGAACGTCTCACCACCTTCCCTCGGCGGGCAGTCCCGGCAGGCCGGGAGCCCTGCCTTTGGCGGTGGGCGGAGAATCATTGAGATTTGGTCATTGAAAATTGGCCGTTTGTCATTTAAAGCGATGGGCGTGCCCGGAACCGACTCCAATTTCTACGCCCGCTGGCGGGAGCAAAACGAAGCGCGCCTTTTTCTGGGGGAGCGCGAGGGCGCCCATCCGCCGGAACAGTTGTTGCAAAGCATCTGGCTGCATCAGCGGCTGCGGCGCGAGCAGTTGCAAACCCTCGACGGCCAGCCGTTGCGGGTGCTCCATCCCGGCTTTTGGAACCGGGCCGCCGGCCCCGATTTCCGCGGGGCGGTGCTGCAATTCGGCCAGGAGCCGGCGCGCACGGGCGACGTGGAGATTGACTGGGTTTGCGGCAACTGGCAGGCGCACGGGCATCAGGGCAATCCGGCGTTTGCCGGCGTGATCCTGCACGTGGTTTGGAACGGCGCCCCGGCCGGAGCGCATCCCCTGCCCGCCCTGGCGCTGGAAAAGTTTGTTGACACGCCGCTGGGCGAGATCCAGCGGTGGGCCGGCACGGGCGAAGCGCGGGACTGGCCGGCCGAGCTTCAGGGGGCGTGCTCCGGTCCGCTGGCCGGGCTGACGCCCGAACAGGCGGGCGAATTGCTGCAGCAGGCCGCGCGGGTGCGTTTCGAGCGCAAGGCGCGGGAGCTGGAGGCGCGCGCGCGGGAGGCCGGCTGGGAGCAGGCGCTGTGGGAGGGGCTTTTCCGGGCGCTGGGATACAAACAAAACATCTGGCCGATGCAGCGCGTGGGCGAATTGCTTCCGCGCCTGCAAGGCCTTGCCGGCTCCGTCCCGGCCTGGCAGGCGCGATTGCTGGGCGTGGCGGGCCTGCTGCCGGCGGATATTCCCAGCGCAGGCCCGGCGGAATATCTGAGGAGTCTTTGGGACCACTGGTGGCGGGAGCGGGAGAGCTTGAGCGACGTTGTTTTGCCCCGCAACCTCTGGCGGTTCAACGGCCTGCGTCCGGCCAATCAGCCGCAGCGCCGCCTGGCGCTGGCGGCCCATTGGCTGTCAATAAAGGATTTTCTTCCGCGCCTGGAACGGTGGTTCACGGAGGAAGGAACCGAGGCTTCCGCAGCCGGTTCGCTGCTGGCCTGCCTGCAAGCGCCGGAGGACGATTTCTGGTCGTGGCACTGGGGACTGCGCTCCCCGCGCCTGGCCCAGCCGCAGCCGCTGCTGGGCGCGACGCGCGTGACGGACCTGGCTGTCAATGTGATTTTGCCGTGGTTTTGGATGCGGGCGCGGGCGGGCCGGAACGAGCCGTTGTGGAAGCTGGCCGAGGCACGCTTTCTGGCGTGGCCGGCGGCGCAGGACAACGCGCTGCTGCGTCTGGCCCGGCGGCGGATGCTGGGCGGGAGCGAACCGGGCGGGACCGGATCGGCGGCGCGGCAGCAGGGCCTGCTGCAGATCGTCCATGATTTCTGCGACCACTCCAACGCCGTCTGCGCGGACTGCCACTTTCCTGATTTGGTGCGGGGATTTGTGTGATGGGAATTCAATTCTCAACAGCGTTTACCAGTTTTGAACTGGGGAATTTCAGGTTAGAACCGGCGAAAATCCGGCTCAGGCATCGCGCCAGTCGCCTTTCATCACGTCCACCCAAAAGCCGCCAGAATTGTAACATTTCTTGATTGGACGTTGCTCAAGTAGTTAAGTAGTATTCCTGAATGTTTATGCCGAGGTTCGCCCGAATTGCACTTTTGTGGTTGTTAATCCCGGGTTTCGCGCTCTCGCCAAGGTGCCGGGCTCAGAATTCTACACTACTATCGTGTGTCGTTACCGAATTGCCAGACGGCGCTTGCAATCTGTTTATTTACGAGTCGCACGTCGTTGGCCCACTTGGGCCAATTCCCGAAACGAATTCTTATCAGGGACCATTGCTTGCCATAACGAATCGCGGCACCAATGTCCCGTTTCAAGTAATTGTTCAAAC
>JBEKUQ010000535.1:0-3070 GCA_049514835.1 Verrucomicrobiota bacterium
GGCCGGCGATACCAAAGGTTCGCTGGTCAACAAAGGCGACGCGCGGTGCATTGAGATTTGGAACCTCGTCTTCATCCAGTTCAACGCCAATCCCGACGGCACCTTCTCGCCCTTGCCCGCCAAGCACGTGGACACCGGCATGGGCTTTGAGCGCGTGACGGGCATCATGCAGGGCACCAAAAACTTCCAGGACTTCGCCCACGCCCGCATCTCCAACTACGAAACCGACATCTTCCGCCCCCTTTTCGACGCCCTGGAAAAACTCAGCGGCAAGAAATACGGCTCCACGCTGCCCTCTGTCCCGGGCAGCCCGACCGTCCTCCCTTCCGGGGAGCACACGCGCCCTCGCGTGTTGCCGACCGCGCCCCCGCGGTCGGCTCCGGCTCCGTGCGGCGTTGCAGAGGCCAAGTACTCCCGCCGTAATCTTCCTCATTTCGAGCGTCCCTGGGCGAAGTATATGGTCACTTTTTCCACTCTTGAGCGCCGCCAACTTGCCCCTGCCGAGCGCGACATTGTCCTCAAAAGCATTCTCCACGCCCACGAACACAAGCAGTGCCTGCTCTACGCGGCGTGTGTTATGCCCGACCATGTTCACCTGCTTTTTGAGCCGCAAATCGAAGAGCAAAACGAGGCGGGCCAGCCGGTTTTTTGGTCCGTGAGGGATATCTTGCAGCGCATCAAATCGGCCAGCGCACACAACATCAACCGTCTTTCCGGTCAAACCGGGCACGTCTGGGAGCAGGAATCACTGGATCGAATGATTCGCGGACAGTCGGACATGGAAGAAAAATTCCACTACATCTGTCGGAATCCTTGGGAAAGCGGCGCGCCGGCAAACGAAGATTATCCTTGGCTATGGACTCAAGAGCAAACCCCCGAATTACTTGGGGAGCACACGCGCCCTCGCGTGTTGCCGACCGCGCCCTCGCGGTCGGCTCCCCCACTGTCCGGTGTTGCGCAGGTCAATTTCCCCACGAACAAAGATGCGGTTGACGAGGCGTCAACCGCCGCACGCGAGGGCGCGTGCGCTCCCCGGGCCGAACAGGAAAAAACAGACATTGCCTTCCGCGTCATCGCCGATCACATCCGCACCCTCGCTTTCTCCATCGCCGACGGCATCCTGCCCGCCAACACCGACCGCAACTACGTCTTGCGCCGCATTCTCCGCCGTGCCGTCCGCTACGGACGCACCCTCGGCTTCCACGAACCGTTCTTTTACAAACTGGTGGATGTCCTCGCCGAAACCATGGGCGACGTCTTCCCCGAAATCCGCAAGAAACAATCGCATGTCCAGGAAGTCATCAAGGCCGAGGAAGAGGCGTTTAATAAGACGCTGGATAATGGAATAGAAATATTTGAAGATTTCATTCAACTCCACGAGGAACAAAAAGAACTTTACCAGAAAATCAAACAAAAGTACGACGATATTCGCGAAACTGAACGCCAAGGCTGGATGGATTCGGAAGGCGATAAACGATTTCTATGGAAGATACGAGATTTTGCAGAGGCAATCTCAAATTTCTACATGACTCACGATTGTGTCACGGTCGGCATGTTTAGCACGGTTAGTGAACATTCAATGTATCATTTTGCCCAAGAGTTCTGCCAGACTACAAATGCTCTTCTCAAGGATACGATGCCCGACATTGCGATTCAGAAGCTTCGCGAGAATATGAGGGAGAAATTTGAGATAGCCGAAAGAGGAATGCAAGATATGGCTGCGAACCTCTCTCGATTGCGAGGTGGCGCGGCATTTACGCTTTACGACACCTACGGCTTCCCCCTCGACCTCACCGAACTCATGGCCCGCGAGCGCGGCCTGACCGTTGACACCGCGGGTTTTGAAAGACTCATGGACGAACAGCGCGCCCGCGCCCGCGCCGCCCAGAAAAAGGAAGTCATCGCCGCCTCCAACCTCGATACGTCTCATCCGACCGATTTCGTCGGATTCGACCGCCTCACCGCCACCGCCACCGTCCAGGATGTGGTCAAGATCAAAGGCAAACTCGCCGTCCTGCTCGACCATTCGCCGCTCTACGCCGAAATGGGCGGCCAGGTCGGCGACACCGGCGAAATTCAGGCCGGCGGCAAAATCTGGCGCATCGCCAACACCCAGAGAACCGGCAACACCTTCCTCCATCTCCTCGCCGACAAGGACGCCCCGGAACCGGGCGCGCAGGTCGAACTGCGCGTCAACGCCGCGCGCCGCGCCGCCATCCAGCGCCATCACACCGTCACTCATCTCCTCCACTGGGCCTTGCACGAGGTCGTCAGCCCCGACGCCACCCAAAAAGGCTCCTACGTCGGCCCGGAAAAACTCACCTTCGATTTCAGCAGCGCCGCCCTCACTCCCGCGCAAGTGGCCGACGTGGAAAAACTGGTCAACGAACGTATTCTTGATAATGCCGGCGTCACCTGGACGGAAGTTCCCTACGCCCAGATCAAGGGCCGCAAGGAAGTCATGCAGTTTTTCGGCGAAAAATACGGCGACATCGTTCGCGTCGTGCAAATCGGCGGCGCGACGGGAGGCCTCGACGGCTACTCCATGGAACTTTGCGGCGGCACCCACACCCGCGCCACCGGCGAAATCGGCCTGTTCCGCATCGTGGGCGAAAGCGCCATCGCGGCCGGCATCCGCCGCATCGAAGCCGTGGCCGGCCTGCGCGCCTACGAAAAAGCGCGCGAGGAGACCACCCTCATTTCAACCCTCGCCGGCAAAGTCAACTCCCCCGTCGCCGAACTGGAGAAAAAACTCGAGTCGCTCCTCTCCCAGCAAAAAGCCCAGGAAAAACAACTCAAAGCCGCCCAGCAAAAGCAAGCCGCCGAAACCGCGCGCGGACTGCTCGCCCAGGCGCAGAATTCCGCCATCATCGAAAACCTCGGCCCGGCCGACGGCGATTTCCTCCAAGCCGTGGCCGACGCCCTGAAAAGCCAGTTCAAAGGCGTGGTCGTTCTGGGCGGTTCCGCCAACGGGGCCGTGGCCCTCATCGCGACCGTCTCGCCGGATTTCACCGCCAAATTCCAGGCCGGCAAAATCATCCAGGCCATCGCCCCCTTGGTTGGCGGCAAA
>JBEKUQ010000536.1:0-3058 GCA_049514835.1 Verrucomicrobiota bacterium
CAGCCTCAGCGTGGCTTCCGCGGCAGCGGCCACGGTGCCGTCCGGGGCGGTCAGCGTCTGCGCAACCTTGCAGTTGCGCGGAGTTTCCCATTCATTGGTAACATCGGTCTGGATGCGGACGGTCGCGGCGGCGGCGGAGACTTCGGGATAAGTCACAAAGACTCCCCCGCCGGCCGGGTTGTTGTCCAGGATATGGTCTGTGACGTGGAGGGGATTAAAGACCTGCAAATGAACGCCGCGGTAGAGGCCTCCGAAGTAAGTGAAGTCCAGCGAGCTTTGCGGCTTGCCGGGAGGCACCTCCGGGTTGTCCGAGTTGTCGAGCTTGACGGCGACGATGTTTTCGCCGTCGAAGCGAGCCTGTTTTGACAAGTCCACCGTGAACGGCAGGTAGCCGCAGTAGTGACTGGCGAGGTGGACGCCATTGAGCCAGACATCCGCTGTGGCCATGGCGCCTTCAAACAGCAGGTAAATCTTGCGGTCCTTCCCATCATTCCCCAGGGTGAAGTGTTTTCGATACCAGCACACGCCCTGATAATTTTGGCCGCCACTGGCATTGATCGGCTCCAACCGGACGGTGTGCGGAAGAGTCACTCTCTCCCAGGCGGCGTCATCCATTTTGGCGACATCCACAGCCTCCGTCAGGCGGCGGATGTTGGAAGGCGCCTGATCCAGAACGTAGAAGCGCCAGCCCTGGTTGAAGTCGAAATCCTTGCGTATCTCGGGTGGTCGAGGCCAGGTTGCGCCCGCCGGGGCGGTTTCATCCCTGGTTTGGGCCGGACCGGCATCAAGGGCGATGATGCCCTTTGTCAGAATAAAGACGAGAAGCAGATGGATTGGGAATTGCTTTTTCACAGTGACCCGGAGGGTGACTGTGCCGTTCCAGTGCGACAAGTCTAAAAATCATGTTCCAGAATCGCCTCGAGTCTGCGGCAGATTTCCCGGCCATACTCAGTCCAGAGACCGGAGCCCCAGTAGCGGTAACAACTGGTTTGAGAACAGAGCAGGTGAAAGAGCGCGTTGCGGTAACGGCGCTCCCCGGTCGGAATCCCTGGCTTGAGCACCTTCTCGTGGAAACGCGAGCTGGCCCGTTCCATGGGGCCCAGCAGGTGATCGTAGCCGCGCACCCAGGAGATGTTGTTCGTCCAACTGCCGCCTTCCATGTGGAACCGGCCGTCTTCCTTTTTCAATTGCTCGATGACGCCGGAGAGTTTCTCCGGCCCGCCGCCTGGCGGGAAGCGGTCCCAAATCCGTTTCTGGAAAAGGGGCTGTAGCGTGGGAAAGTCCTTTTCGGCAATACCCCGGGCGGCGAGATGTTCCAAATACTCGGTGACGTTGAGCGCCGGCGTTTCCGACCCGGAACATTCGCGCATCACGTCAAAGTACTTTGACGGGAATTCGTTCATCATCACGCCGCCGTTTTCGCCGTCGGCGATTTGCGTGACCAGCGGAGGAACGTGCTGGCCGGCCAGTTCCCAGCGGTTCAGGCCCTTGGCCTCGTAGTAGGGCTGCATCTGGGCCACCAGTTTGGTGTCGCTGCCCTGGGTCTTGATGATCGCCGTGATGCTCGCCTCCTCTCCCTGCGAATTGCGGCAGACGAGGCGATGGGGGATGTGTTTGCGCTCCGGCCCCTGGCCGTTTTCGGGCCGTTCCACCGAATGTTCCTGCACCAGCACCCAGTCGAAGTGAGCGTCTTTCAGCGTCTTGACAAGGTTGTGGGCCGTGTCGGGATGATTGGGCAGGGCCATCTCCGAGGGCGAGAAGCCGCGCACCCGCCGCACCGCTTCCCAGCCGAAGATGGCGGCGAAATGATGTTGCCACGCTTTGACGTGGAGCCGGAAATCCTGCACGGGAGTGGAAGGCGCGACGGCGTGGCCCCAGGGGCAGGCGAGCCATTCCACCGCCTTGCGATAGCGGGGATCGCAGGTGATCCGTTTCAAGCTGTCAAAAACATCGTGCAGCCCCATGTGCCGCAGGCCGTGGAGCAGCGTGCCCGAATACTCGAGCATGACGCGCGGCTGTTTGCCTTCGTCCATCAGTTGCGGGATGAAGTCGCCCATGCGCTTGTAGCACTGATGAAAGACCGGCGCGTTGTGATTGTCGCCCACTCCCTGGTGGTCCATCATGTATTGGAGGTTGCTGATGATCTCGGCGGTGGCAAGGTCGCCGCCGCCGGCGGGGATCAACGGCTGGTGCATGTGCAGCGCGACAGCGAAAGCGCTTCGGATTCTTCCGAAATCAACCGGACTTTCGCGCAGGAACACCGGTTGGCCGCGAGCACTTTGGAGGGCGGCATCGAGTGGTTGTTCCGAACCGGAAAGGTTCGGGAGAGAGTCAACATATTCAGGAAGGTCGTTCATAATCAGGCGTTCTTTTCGGTTGTGGTCGCTCCGCGCTTCACGAAGAGGAGCGCGCCCAGCGCCGGCAGTGTGAGGGACAGTGAAAAGGGACGATGGTGCAGCTTGATCGGGTCGGCCCGGACTCCGATGAAGTGCGATGGGAAAGAGGCTCGGTTATTGGCAAGTCCGCCGAGGTCATGACTGGGAGCACTGCTCGGTTTTCTCTGCGATCGTGTCCCAACTGAAGACGGTCTCGGCGGCGCGCCTGCCGTTGCCGCCCATCCATCTGCCCCACTGGAAATTGGTAAACAAGGTGCCGAGGCCCCAGCCCACCGAGTCGGGTGTGGCATAGACTTTCAGCCCTGTTATGCCGTGCCAGATGAACTCGCTCGGACCGCCGTTCTGGGAGGCCACCACCGGTTTGCCCGCCGCCCACCCCTCCAGGGCGGTGATGCCGAAAGGTTCGTTGCGGCTGGGCATGCATACCGTGTCGCAAGCCTTGTAAAGGTTGATCAAGTCCGAACCCTTTTGGTAACCCAAGAATCGGGTCGCGTGCGCAACCCCCAGTTGGCGCGCGCGCCGTTCCAGGCCACCGCGCATGTGGCCGTCGCCGGCGAATACGAATTTGGCGTTGGGATAATGGCGCAGCAACCCCGGCACGGCTTCCAGCAGCAGGTCCGGCCCTTTCTGCACACACAACCGGCCGCTGAACAGGACGGTGG
>JBEKUQ010000537.1:0-3858 GCA_049514835.1 Verrucomicrobiota bacterium
AGTCATGCCGGCCTACAAGGAACTCCGCGGCCAATCCCGCGTGCAATTGGACGGCCTCACCCGCGAAAACGCCGGCGCCGCCCTGGATGAATTTGTCCTGGTCCGCAAAATCGCCGTCCGCCCGGCCCAGCGCATCGGCCTGGCCCCGCTGACCACCGCCCCCGACGGCCGCGACCTGCAATACATCGGCAGCCTGCTGGACGGCTTGCCCGTGCAGGCCGGCGACCGGATTCGCGCCTCCTTGTTCGGCAGCCGTTCCGCCGACTTCAAGGTGGAAAACACCCAGCCGCGCGGGCCGGTCCTGATCAATCCCACCACCCAACTGGTCATCGGCAAGGCGGAGGTCAAGGAGCGCGCCCGCATGGCCGTTCCTTACGAGGACATCGGCGGGCTCAAACCGCAACTGCATCGCATCCGCGAAATGATCGAATTGCCGCTGCGCTACCCGGAGGTGTTCGAGCGGCTGGGCATTGACGCGCCCAAAGGCGTGCTCCTGCACGGTCCGCCCGGTTGCGGCAAGACGCTCATCGCGCGCGCCATCGCCCACGAAACCGAAGCCCAATTCTTCGCCGTGAGCGGGCCGGAGATCATCCACAAATTCTACGGCGAGAGCGAGGCGCATTTGCGCAAGGTCTTCGACGAGGCCACCCGCCAGGGGCCGAGCATCATTTTCCTGGATGAAATAGACGCCATCGCCCCGCGCCGCGAGCAGGTCGTCGGCGAGGTGGAAAAACGCGTGGTCGCCCAGCTCCTCGCCCTGATGGACGGACTGAACCAGCGCCAAAACGTCATCGTCATCGGCGCCACCAACATTCCCAACGCCCTGGATCCGGCCTTGCGGCGTCCCGGCCGGTTTGATCGCGAAATCGCCATTCCGATTCCCGATCGCCACGGGCGCCTTGACATCCTGGAAATTCACAGCCGCGGCATGCCCTTGCGGCCCGACGTGGACATGAACCATCTGGCCGAGATCACGCATGGTTTCGTCGGCGCGGACCTGGAGGCGCTCTGCCGCGAGGCGGCCATGATTTGCCTGCGCGACATTCTGGCCGACCTGGATTTTTCCCTGGCCAAAATCCCTTACGAGCGCCTCGCCACGCTGGAAGTGCGCATGGACCATTTCCTGACCGCCCTGCGGGAGGTCGAACCCTCCGCCATCCGGGAGGTCTTTGTCGAAGTGCCCAATGTGCGGTGGAGCGACATCGGCGGCTTGGCCCGGCTCAAACAACGGCTGGTGGAAGCCGTCGAATGGCCCTTGCTTTACGCCCCGCTCTTTGCCCAGGCCGGCGTCCGTCCGCCCAAGGGCATCCTCCTCTGCGGCCCGCCCGGCTGTGGCAAGACGCTTTTGGCCAAGGCCATGGCCAACGAATGCCAGGTCAATTTCATCACCGTCAAAGGCCCGGCGCTCCTCTCCAAGTACGTCGGCGAATCGGAGCGCCAGGTGCGCGATGTCTTCCGCAAGGCCCGCCAGGCCGCCCCCTGCATCGTCTTCCTTGACGAGCTGGACGCCCTCATGCCGGCGCGGGGCGGCGCCGCTTCGGACTCGCCGGTGACCGATCGCGTCCTGAGCCAGTTCCTCGCCGAGTTGGATGGCATCGAAGAACTCAAAGGCGTCCTGGTCCTGGGGGCCACCAACCGCCTGGACCGGCTGGATCCGGCCGTGCTCCGCCCGGGCCGTTTTGATGAAGTCGTCGAAATCCCCCCCTATGACGAATCGGAGCGGCGCGACATCTTCGAGGTCCATCTCCGCGGCAAGCCCGTGGCGCCCAACGTCAGCGTCAGCGCCCTGGCCGCCCAGAGCCACGGCTTGACCGGCGCGCAAATCGCCTCGGTTTGCAACCTCGCCGCCCTCCGGGCGGTGCGCCGCGCCGTGGCCCGGTCCGCCGGTGCGGACGCCGCCAAACCTCCCGCGGCAACTCCAGCCAAAGCACTGATCGAGCCGGATGACTTGACGGCGGCCTTGGCGGAAATCTCTCCCCAGCGATGAAAACAAATTCCAATGGCGCGTTTTATGTTTACGGCTTCGCCCAGGCCGCCCTTGTTGCGCAAGCCGCGGGCGCGGCGAAGTCTGCAGCGGGGGTTGGCCCCGGCCTTTTCAGCGGCGGGGTGGATGGGCCGCACCCGCCATACTTCCGGCGCAGCGGCCGCGTGGCGGCGGTCTTGAGCCGGGTTTCCCAATCTGAATTCTGCGGGCCGGCCGGCGAAAAAAACCTGCACGACCTGGCCTGGCTGGCGCCGCGCGTCTGCCGGCATCAGGCCGTGTTGGAGCAGGTGATGCGTTTGGGCGCGGTGTTGCCGGCCCGATTCGGCACCCTCTTTTCCTCCACGGCCAGACTGGAAGATTTTATGCGCCAACACGGAGCCGTCATGGGCCGGTTTCTGGAGGATGTCGGCGACCAGCAGGAATGGGCCGTCAAGGGCTTCTTCGACCAGGCGCGCGCCGAGGCGCAATGGCTGGCCCGCCGGCGCTCCGAAGAACCGGGCCCCTCCACTGCCTCTCCCGGCCTGGCCTACTTGCACGATCAAAACCTGCTCCTCCAGGCCAGGGACGACCTGGACGACCGGCTGGCCGAGGCCTGCGGCGCTCTCTTGTGCGAATTGAATGCGCTCGCTTCCAAAATTGTCCCGCGCCGCATTTTGCCCCGCGAAACCCCCGAGGCCACCCGGGAGATGGTGCTCAATTGGGCGCTGCTCCTGCCCGCGGCGGCCCTGGCCGAATTCCGCGGCCGCGTCCAGCGCGCCAACACCGAAGAAAACCCGGCCGGTCTGGCCTTCGAGATTTCCGGCCCCTGGCCACCCTACAGTTTCTGTCCGGTCCTGGAAGACAAGCCGGCCTCGGGACAGGCCCAAATGGAGGAGTAATGCCATGAACGGAAACCCCGCGCAGGCCCAGTGCGATGACAGCCTTTACGAAATGATGTTGAACGCCATCCCTTCCTCCGTCTTGCTGGTCGGCCGCGATTTGCGCATCACCCTGGCCAACCGCAATTTTTTGGAAAGAAGCCGCCGCACCCGGGAAGAAACCCTGGACCGCCGTTTGCCGGAAGTCTTAATTGTGCGGCGCATCCAAAGTGTATTTGACACCAACAAGCCCACCACCGGCGAAAGACTCACCTACCGCGCCCCGGGCGGCCTGATGCGCATTTACTACTACCGCGTCCTCCCCGTGCCCAACCGGGACAGCGTGGAACGGGCCATCCTGGTGATGGAAGACGTCACCGAATGGGAGCGCTTGAGCGAGGACATCCGCCGGACGGAGCGCCACCTCAGAATCGTGGTGGAGAGCACCAGCGAAATCATTCTTTCCACCGACACCGAGGGCCGGATTCTCAGTTGGAACCAATCCGCCGAGCAGATTTCCGGCTACACGCCGCCCGAGGTTGAAAACCGGCACTTTTGGGAGTTTTGCGCCGACCCGCATCGCGCCGACCTGCGCCTGTTGTTTTCCGAGCGCGCCGCCTGCACGTCCCCGCAGCGGCTGGAATCCAATCTGGTCACCAAATCCGGCAAGGAAGTTCCCGTTTCCTGGACCTGCTCCCCCATGATGGACGACCAGGGCCAGACCATCGGCATGGTCGCCGTCGGCCGCAACCTCACCGAAGGCCGCAAGCTCGAAGCCCAACTCCTCAAGGCCCAAAAGCTCGCCGCCCTGGGCGTCATGGCCGGCGGCATCGCCCATGAACTGCGCAATCCTCTGGCCATCTGTTCCTCCGCCGCCCAGTTTCTCATGGAGGAGGACATCAAGCCCGACTTTCGCCGCGAGTGCGCCCAAAAAGTCCAACAAGGCATGCAACGCGCCTCCGGCATCATTGATCATCTCTTGAATTTTGCCCGCCCTTCCACGCGCGGCGGTCGCGT
>JBEKUQ010000538.1:0-3039 GCA_049514835.1 Verrucomicrobiota bacterium
ATGTTTTACGTTCACAAGGGGATTGAGAAATTGTTTGAGACGCTGCCCATTGCTCATGGCGTGCGGCTGGCGGAGAGCATCTCCGGCGATTCCAGTTTCGCTCATGCCACCGCCTTCTGCCATGCCCTGGAACGCGCCGCCGGCAAGGAAGTCCCGCCGCGCGCGCGCGCCCTCCGCACCCTCTGCCTGGAGTTGGAGCGCCTCTACAACCACGTCTCCGACATCGGCGCCATCTGCAACGACGTCGCTTTCGTCACCGCCAACATGCACGCCATGCGCCTCAAGGAAATCGTCCTGCGCCTGAACGAGGATTTGACCGGCAACCGCCTTCTCCGCGGCATGGCCTGTCCGGGCGGCGTGCGTTTTGATTTCGACGCCGGCCAGCTTCACGCCCTGGCGGCGCTGGTGGACCAGTTCGAGAAACAGTTCCAGGACCTGGTCGAACTGATCCGCTCCAATTCCGGCACCCGCGACCGCCTGGAAACCACCGGCGTGCTCAAGCCCGGCGTGGCCGCCAACCTCGGCATCGTCGGCCTCGCCGGGCGCGCCTCCGGCTTCGATCACGACCTGCGCCGCGATTTCCCCCACGCCTTCTACGACCAGGTGCAATTCACCGTGCCGGTCTTCACCGAGGGCGATGTGCAGCGCCGCATGGTCGTGCGCCGCGAGGAACTCTTCCAATCCTTCGCCATCCTCCGCCAGGTGTTGGCCAAGCTGCCCCCCGGCCCCGTCGCCGCCCCGCTCGGCGAACTCCCCCCGGACCGCGTGGCCCTCGGTTATGTGGAGGGCTGGCGCGGCGAGATCTTTCACTGGATCCACACCGCCCCCGGCAACCGCCTGGCCCGCTGCAAAATCAAGGACCCCTCCCTGCAAAAC
This sequence comes from Verrucomicrobiota bacterium, assembly GCA_049514835.1. Classification (GTDB taxonomy): domain Bacteria; phylum Verrucomicrobiota; class Verrucomicrobiia; order Limisphaerales; family Palsa-1400; genus JBEKOF01. The sequence continues at coordinate 877 of JBEKUQ010000538.1, forward strand.
TGGCCGGCCCTGACCGAGGCCATTCTGGGCAACATCATCCCCGATTTCCCCGTCGTCAACAAGAGTTTCAACCTCTCCTATTCCGGCGCCGACCGCTGATTATGTTTGACATCATTCGCCAGAGTTTGAAAACGGGCGTCGTCACCACCCGCTATCCGGTCACCCCGCCTCAATCCTCCGCCCGCGCCCGCGGCCGCCCTGAAATCGAGTGGGCCAAGTGGCAGGACGCCCGCCCCGCCGCCGCCGTCTGCCCCACCGGCGCCATTTCCTTCGAGGACGCCGGCGGCGCGCGCGTCGCCCGGCTCGATCTGGCCCGATGCGTCTTCTGCGGCCTTTGCGCCGAAACGGGCGCGGCCATCCGCATGACCAATGTCTGCGAATGCGCTGAAACCCAGCGCGACGACCTGGTCACCAGCGCCGCCTACACCCTCAAAAGCGACGGCTCGCACGAGCGCCTGCTCCCGCCGCCCGCCACCGTCGCCCCTCTTCGCCCCGCGCCTTCCCAGGCCGAAGGCGAATCTTTTGAGGCTCTCGGCCTCCGCCTCAAGGAGCGCGCCGCCACCATGTTTGGCCGTTCCCTCCACATCCGCCAGGTGGACGCCGGTTCCTGCAACGGCTGTGAAGTCGAAATCACCGGTCTCAACAGCCCCGTCTATGACATCGAGCGTTTCGGCATTCATTTCGTCGCTTCCCCGCGCCATGCCGACATGCTCCTGGTCACCGGTCCCGTCACGCGCAACATGGAACTGGCCTTGCGCAAGACCTACGAAGCCACCCCCGACCCGCGCCTCGTCGTCGCCGTCGGCGCCTGCGGTTGCAGCGGCGGCATCTTCGGCCAAAACTACGCCACTTGCGGCGGCGTGGATTCCATCCTCCCGGTGGATGTCTATATTCCCGGCTGCCCGCCCAATCCCCACGCCCTGCTCCACGGCATTCTCACCGCCATCGGGCGCATTCAGTCCGCCGGCTCCCTCCGCCGCCGCCCAAACCCATAAGAAGATGATTGACTTTCCATGACGATGCCCCAGCCATAATTGGCTTGGCTATTGCCAAAGGCAGACACTCGCCGGCCAAATTGAACAAGCGGCAATCCGCCTGGTCTATTCGCGAAAATAGCCCAGGCATTTATGCCTGGGTATCGTCGCAAAAGCAGAATTAAGTCCCGTCAGGGACGAAACAGAATCTATTGGCAATCCCCCCCAAAATAATGGCGCAAGCATCCCCTGAATGGGGGAGCCTCCGGGTGCGGAAAAAAAGTTGCGGCGGCGCGGCGGGATGCGCGAACATGGCAGCGCAATCATGACGAACAGAGTAATTGGGGCGGTGGTGGTTTTCCTTCTCCTGGCTGGTTGGATGGATTCAGCGAAGGCACAAGGAGCGTTGCAACCGGTGAATTTGCGCTGCGAGGAGCGCGTGAATCCGTCCGGCATTGGGAACACCGCGCCCGAACTTTCCTGGCAATTGCAGAGCACCGGCACCGGCTCGGCCTACCGGGGATTGACGCAAAGCGCCTACGAAATTCAGGTCGGTTCGACGGCTGGGGCGGCGGATTTGTGGGACAGCGGCAAAGTGGCCGGCGCTGAGACGGTGGATATTCTGTATGCCGGCCAGCCGTTGACCAGCGGCAAGCAATGCTTCTGGCAGGTGCGGGTGTATGACGGCAGCAACAACGTCTCGGCCTGGAGTGTGCCGTCCCAGTGGTCCATGGGGCTGCTCGCGCCGACGGATTGGACCGCGCAATGGATCGGCTATGATACGGCTTATACCCTGACTCCGCAACAGGCGTCCAATCACGCACTGTTCAACACCTCCAACCTGAATTGGATTTGTTTCCCGAATGCCCAGGCGCAGGCGGGCATCGAACAGTCTTTGCTGCGCAAACAAGTCGTCCTGCCAGCCGGCCAGACGATGACCAACGCAGTCCTGGCGCTCTACGCGGATAATTTCTGCAACGTGTATGTCAACGGCCAGGAAATGACGAATTCGGCGATGCGTTGGGAAGCCACGGCGCAAATCAATGTGACCGCGTGGTTGCACGCCGGAACAAACTTGCTGGCGTTGGGAGCCACCAATTCCGATGTCCAGGACGCGGCCAATGTCATCGGCCGGCTGGTGGTGCAGTTCGCTTCCGGCAGCGTATCAAACATCCCCGTTGATGGCACA
>JBEKUQ010000539.1:0-3037 GCA_049514835.1 Verrucomicrobiota bacterium
CAGCCATACATTTCATTGTCATACGGTTTCCTTTCGGTTCGTTGTTTTTCTTTATTCGGACAACAACGTTCTACCGGAAGGAAACCTTCCTTGCCACTTCGCCCTTAATGTTATCAAACCATGTATTTGCACAAAATCAAGCGCATCCAATTGCGCCTCAAGTGCTTATAAACATGCAGGTGTCCTCACTATTGACACTTTTTGAACTCCTCAGAGCAACCCTGCTTCGCCGAGATTGAGCCGTTTAATTCTCCTTGAAAGATTCTCCGCCTTCGCCGGGCCTTCCTCCTCCGCGCGGCGCGCTACGGAGGACAGGTCCGCCGTCGCGCTGCGCTGGGCGGGACCAGACGGCGGACCGCCTGCCGCCAAACCCGGCAAAACTTGGCTCCCCCAGAAAAAACTCCCTCGCTGAATTTCGCAATCCGCCGCTCCACTCCGCTTTTTATTCAGGAGGCCACGCAGATCTGCGCACCACTAACCACTAACCACTATCCACCAGGCCTTTTGCGCCCTTTCGCGGCCATTCCAACCTGTTCAATCCTGCGCCTCCCCTGCATCTGCGTTAATCTGCGTACATCTGCGGGCAAAAATTCCCCCGTTTTTCGCAGAACCGACTTCATCTTTTTGACCCCATCTTTCTGACAGCGCCTTTCACCATTCACCATTCAAAATTCACCATTCCCGAAGGGGTCATGAAGGGGTCAGTTAATGAGGTTGTGAGGTCGTCCTTTTTTGGTTGAGTTCATGGCCGCAGTGCCGGTTAGGCTCACATGGCGGGCCTTGTTGGGAGGGCCACGGCGCCATAGTGCCGGCAATACTCATCCATCTTTTTGACCCCATCTTTCTGACAGCGCCTTTCACCATTCACCATTCAAAATTCACCATTCCCGAACCCCCTTCCCTCTCCGTTGCCTCTGCGACCTCCCGTTCAAATCCGTTTGCTCCACCTTTTGACTGCATTTGGGAACACATCGCTGATGATTCAGGCGCAGAAAAGATTGCAAAAAACATTGCTTGCATATCGCGCCCCATCGTTTAGTATAACTAATGTTACTCTTATATGAGTATCAGATAAAATTATCGTATGAATGCAGATCAGGCAGCGAGGCCGGGCGTCAGCAGCAAATACGCCTGGCGCGAATTGGACCGCGTGGACCCGCCCAAACGTCCGGTGCAGGGCCGGCTCTCCGATTTCAACGAAGTCTTCCAGCCCTACGACGAATCCACCGCCATCAATCAGGCCAGCCGCTGTGTGCAATGCCCCAACCCCAACTGCGTCGCGGCCTGCCCGCTGGAAATGCCCATTCCCGCCCTGCTCGCCCTCACCGCGGACGGCCAGTTTCGCGAGGCGGCCGAGATGTTGTTCAACACGCAAAGCCTGCCGGAATTTGTCGCCCACATCTGCGTGGAGGACCGGATGTGCGAGGCGGCCTGCGTCCTGCACAAGCCCTCCGATCCCGTCCCCATCAACTCCATTTCCCGGTTTCTGCTTGACTACGGCTGGAAGCACGGGGTCAAGGAACCCCCTTCGGCCCCGGCCAAAGGCCGGCGGGTCGTCGTCATCGGCTCGGGGCTGTGCGGCTTGGTCGGCGCCGACGCCCTTTCGCGCCTGGGCTACGCTGTCACCATCGTGGACAGCGCGCAGGTGCCGGGCGGGCGGCTGGTCAATGGGCTGGCGGGGTTCAAAGTGGACAAGAAGGTGATTTGGCGGCGGGTGGAAGCGTTGCACGAACGGGGCGTCGAATTCCGCATGGGCGTGGTCTGCGGGCGGGATGTGACGTTGGGCGATCTGCGGCGCGACTATGACGCGGTATTCTTTGCGCTGGGCCGCACGGAGGCGGTGCCGCTGCAAATTCCGGGCGCGCAGTTGCGGGGCGTTTGCCAGGCTTACCCTTTTATTCTGTACCACACCTCCGACGCCGGCCTGCACGCGCTGCCCGTCCAGGTGGAAGGCCGGCGCGTGGTGGTGCTCGGCGGGGGCGACACGGCGATGGATGCGTTGCGCATTGCGTTGCGCGCCGGAGCTGCCGATGCCTTGTGGATTTACCGCCGGGACCGCGACCACATGCCGGCCAACCCAAGGGAATTTGCCAACGCCCTGGAAGAGGGCGCGCGCTTCCTGTTCCTGAGCGAGCCGCGGGCGCTGGCGGGCAACGAGGACGGCGCCGTAGTGCGCTTGAGCTGCGTCCGCACCGGGTTGGGCGCGCCCGACCCCTCCGGCCGCCCCGAGTTGAAGCCGGTGCCGGGGAGCCAGTTTGACGTTCCGGCGGAAGTGGTGCTGGTGACTTATGGCTTCGCGCCGCCCCGCCTGCCGGACTGCAAGGAAATGGCCGAACTGGCGGTGGGCGAACACGGCTGCCTGAAAGTGGATGACGACCACATGACCAACATGCCGGGCGTCTTTGCCGCAGGCGCCATCGCGCGCTGGCCCATTTCGATGGTCGAAACGATGCGCGACGCGCTCAATGCGGCCAATGGGATTGACCGTTATCTCACGGCCCGGAGGAAGTAGCCCCGGGGGAGGGGTCTTTGGGGGTCTGGAGCCGTTAACCCGTTAGGACCCTTGTAAAACAAGGGTTTTGTTGAGGTTGGACCCGTTAGGAAATCCGTTAAAAGTCGTCAGGGAGCCGTTAGGGAAATGCAAAATGCAGAATGAAGGGATTGGAAGGGGGGCGGGAATCCAGAATGCAGAATGCAGAACAGGCTTTCCCCTCCCACACCAGCTCCGTGTGCATCGTGGAGAGCGGATGCGGATTGGTCGGCCCCCAATGGAATTCGGTCGGCATAGCTTTGGCATTGTAGAGGAGCGGATGGAAGAGTGAAGACGAAAGTGAATGGACGGGCGAATGTGTTCCGTCCGGCCTCCCTCTTGGGGGATTTGCCGCAACAGAGCAGGTGTCACCCATTAGGGCAGTTGTCAAGAGGCAAAACGCTTTTGTCCCCAATTTTCTTTATTGGGTTCTTCCCGGGCCGCCAAAGTTTTCTTTACAGGCCGCATCCGATCCCTTCATTTCGTTCGCGTGATTCCGGCCCGCTT
>JBEKUQ010000540.1:0-3035 GCA_049514835.1 Verrucomicrobiota bacterium
GGCGGCCAGTCCGCGACACATTCCCGCGCCAGTTCCAAGCCCGCCACGTGAACGATGATCGGATTGCGCGCGGGCCGGCCCTTGATCTCATAGATGCGGGCGACCGCGGCGGCATCCCAGGCATTGGCGGCCAGGCCATAGACGGTTTCCGTGGGGAGGGCGACCAACTGGCCGGCGCGCAGCAGTGCGGCGGCCTTGTCCACCGCCTCGGCGAAGAGCGCGGGGGTGTGGGTTGATAAAACGACCGAGTTCATGGCGATTCATCTTAATCTTAATCCTAATCTTAATCCTAATCTTAATCTTCAAAGGTCATGTGAAGGATGGATTAAGATTAAGATTAGGATTAAGATTAAGAGGAAAACCCAGAAAAGAAATGCGCCTGCTACCGTCTGGAATTGATTGCAGACTGGCAATGTTCACCGGATGTTCTAATGTTCCGGGGTGCTGGGAATTTTGACGCAACAACTGGTTGACAGGCAGTCGCTGAGCGACGCGGAGGTGGCGCGTGCGGTGGAGGCGCTGACCAATCAGGACGTGGCATCGCCGATCAAGGCGGAATTTCTCACGGCGCTGGCGCGCAAAGGGGAAATTGTTTCGGAAATCGCCGCCTTCGCGCGGGAATTGCGCGCCAAATCCATCGCGCCGCCGCTGGACGCGCAAACGCGCTCGCGCCAGATTCTGGATGTTTGCGGCACGGGCGGCGACCGGCTGAACACGTTCAACATTTCCACCACCGTGGCGCTGATCGCGGCCGCGGCGGGAGTGACGGTGGCCAAGCACGGCAACCGCGCCATCACGTCGCAAGCGGGCAGCGCGGACGTGCTGGAAGCGCTGGGCATCAAGACCGATCTGGAACCGGAGGAGGCGGCGCGGGGATTGCGCGAGCATCAGTTCGCCTTCTTTTTCGCGCCCAAATATCATCCGGCTTTCCGCGAAATTGCCCCCGCCCGCAAACTTTGCGCGGAGCGCGGGCAGCGGACCATATTTAATTTTCTCGGGCCGCTGCTCAATCCGGTGCGGCCGGCCGCGCAATTCATCGGCGTGCCGCAACCGGAATTGTGCCAGCCCATCGCGCAAGTGCTGCAATTGCTGGGCGCGCGCCGCGGCATGGTCGTGTCGGGCGAAGTTCCTTTTGCCGGCGCGGTCGCCCACTTGGACGAGCTTTCCACGCTGGGCAACAACTGCATCGCGGAGTTTTATCAGGAGCGCGGATTTGCTGTTTCCACCTTGTCGCCGCGCCACTTTCCTGTCCAACCGGCGGTGCTGGCCGACTTGACCGGCGGCGACCGGCAGGCCAACGCGCAGATCGTGCGGCAATTGCTGCGCGGCCAGGATCGCGGGCCAAAACGGGACGCCGTCCTGTTCAACGGGGCGGCGGCGTTGTTCGTGGCGGAAAAGGCGGCGTCGCTGACGGAGGGCTGGGAAATGGCGGAGGAAATGGTGGATTCGGGCCGGGCCATGGCCAAGCTGGAAGAGTTGGCGCGAGTTTGGAAATAGGCAAAAACCCTGCAAACAAAGCCATGCAAACGAAGGACCTATCTTCAAGGTTCACCCGGAAGCTGATGGTCCTGCCCTGTCTGCTCGCCCTGGTTTCCTGCCGGTCAGCGGAGAAAAGTCCGGAGCCCCCTCCGGCGAAGGCCGGGCCGGTTTTGGAACGCACTTGTTTTCAAACGGGCCAGGCGTGGAGTCCGCCGGGAAATCTGCGTTCCGATGTGGCCATTGTTTATGGTATTGACACCAATTTGCCGGCGCGGATTGCCTCCTGGCGCGACCACGGCTATCGCATTCACGTGATGACGGGTGTGGCGTGGGGACAATATCAGGATTACCTTTATGGCCGTTTCGACGGCGTGAACCACGAGGATGAGGCCCAAACCGATCGCAACGGCCAGAAGATCAGCCACGGCGGGGATGTCTATTACATGTCTCCCGGGGAGAACTACGGCAAATTCCTTTGCGTCGGCGTGCAGCGCGCGCTGGAGGCCGGGGCCGAGGCGATCCACCTGGAGGAACCGGAATTTTGGGACCGGGCCGGTTACTCGGAAGGATTCAAACGCGAATGGCGCAATTATTACCACGAGGAATGGCAGGCGCCCGACAGCTCGGTGGATGCCCATTGGCGCTCCTCCAAACTGAAGTATTTTCTCTATCGTCGCGCCTTGCAGCAAGTCTTCGATTTCGTCCAGCTTTACAATCAAGGCGCGGGCCGCCAGGTGCGTTGCTACGTGCCGACGCACAGTTTGCTCAATTACTCGCAGTGGCGCATTGTCAGCCCCGAATCCAGCCTCGCCCAGCTCCAGGGCTGCGACGGCTACATCGCCCAGGTTTGGACCGGCACTTCGCGCACGCCGAACCGCTTCGCCGGGCAGACGCGCTCCCGCACCTTTGAGACCGCCTTCCTCGAATACGGCGCCATGCAGAATCTGGTCCGCGCCACCGGGCGTTGCGTTTGGTATCTGAACGATCCGATTGAAGACAATCCCGATCACGACTGGACGGATTATCGCACCAATTGGCAATCCACCCTGACGGCTTCCCTGTTGCAGCCGGCAGTCTCCAAATTCGAAGTCGCCCCGTGGCCGGAACGCGTCTTTGGCGGGAGCTATCCCCGCTCGGCCGGCGCCGCCAACCGCCAACCCATTCCGCCGGCCTACGCCACTGAATTGCAGACGGTCTTCAACGCCCTCAATGACCTGCAGCAGACGCGCGTGCAATGGGATTGCGGAACGCCCGGTGTCGGTGTGCTGGTCAGCGATTCGCTCATGTTCCAGCGCGGCGGGCCGTCGCCGAGCGATCCCGATCTGGGCAATTTCTATGGTCTCGCCTTGCCGCTGCTCAAACAGGGCCTGCCCGTCGCACCCGTGCAGCTTGAAAACGTCACGGCCCCTCATTATTTGGATGATTTCCGCATCCTGCTGTTGAGCTACGACGGACAAAAGCCGTTATCGCCGGAGGTTCACGCCCCGCTGGCGGCCTGGGTCAAACGCGGTGGAGTGCTGATTTTTTGCGATGAGGACGCCGATCCCTATCTCAAA
>JBEKUQ010000541.1:0-3034 GCA_049514835.1 Verrucomicrobiota bacterium
TTGCCGAAGTAACGCTTCTCCATTTCGATGATGAGTTTCTCGTCCTCGGTGCGCAAACGCTCCAGCACCGTGGGATGCACCGCGATGCGCAGCTGGAAATCCGACTCGTCGCGCGAGCGCTTCTTCAGGATTTCGTTGAGTTTTCTCTGGATTTCCACGCTCATGGTGAGGGAGCTTTTGACCTTGCCCCGGCCTTTGCAATAGGGGCAGTCGTCATAGACGGCGCTGCGCACGCTTTCGGAATGGCGCTGGCGCGTCATTTCCAGCAGGCCCAACTGCGAGATGGGCAGGACATGCGTCTTGGCCCGGTCCCGCCGCAAGCCGTCCTTGATGCGCTGATAGACCTGCTGCTGGTCGCGGCGGGATTTCATGTCAATAAAATCCAGCACGATCAGGCCGCCCATGTTGCGCAGGCGCAACTGGCGGCAGATTTCGTCGGCCGCCTCCAGGTTGACGCGCAGGATGGTGGATTCCTGGTCGCGCGTGCCTTTGTGCCGTCCGGTGTTGACGTCAATCGCCACCAGCGCCTCCGTCTCGTCTATCACCAGATAGCCGCCGCTTTTCAAATGGACCTGCCGCGAAAACGCGTTCTCCAGTTGCCGGGTGATGTTGAATCGGTCGAAGATCGGCTGGTGCTCGGTGTAAAGCTTGATCTTGTCCACCGTGCTCTTCAACAGCCCCCCCGTGGATATCCGCGCTATGATCGCCCGCATCCGGTCGTAGGCCGCCTTGTTGTCCACCACCACCCGCTCCACGTCCTCCGTCAGAAAATCCCGCACCGAGCGTTCGATCAGGTCCGGTTCCTGGAAAACACACGTCGCCGGCGGCTGGCTTCTGATCTTTTCCTGGATTTCCGCCCAGCTCTCCAGCAGCAAGGCCAGATCGCTCATGAAATAGGCTCTCTTCTGCCCTTCCCCTGCCGTGCGCATGATCACCCCCATGTCCTCGGGTATCTCCAGCTCCCGCAATATGCTCTTCAGACGCTGCCGTTCTTCCTGATTCTCGATCTTGCGCGATATGCCGCTCTGCTCCGAATGCGGCAGCAGGACCAGATAGCGCCCCGGCAACACCAAATTGGTGGTCACGCGCGGCCCCTTCGTCCCGATCGGCCCTTTGGTCACCTGCACGATGATCTCGCTCCCCGGCGGATACTGGCGCGGGATGTCCTTCTGCGTGATGCGCGGCCGCTCCCGCCGCTTGGTCTCCCGTTCCACCACCTCCACCCCGCTGTCGAAGGGCGCGGGGATGATGTCCCAGTAATGCAGAAAGGCGTTCTTCTCAAAGCCGATGTCCACAAAGGCCGCCTTCAAGTCGTCCTGCAAATTCCGCACCTTGCCCTTGAACACGCTCCCCACCAGCCGCTCTTCCGTCGTCCGCTCGATGGTGAATTCCTCCAGCCGCCCCTCCTCCTGCACCGCCACCCGCGTTTCCAGCGATTCCGCGTTGATGATGATTTCCTTGTTCGTCCGCACCTCGGGTTTGATGATCCGCTGCACCCTCTTGACCACCTTGCTGACCCGCGCCTTGATGTTCTCCACCAGGCCCCGGGGCGGCGGCTCGGCCAGCGGCACCATTTCAAACTTGTCCTCCTCCACCTGCGCCGGCGTGTCCAGATGCGGCTGCCGATACTCTCTTCTCCGTCCGGCTGGCTCCTGCTCCGGCGGCGCGTTTTCCGCCGGCCCCTCCGCCGGCAGCCCGGCCGCCATGTTCTCCGCCCGCTCGATTTCCTGTTGATGCCGGACGCGCTCGAACGGCGCCTCCGGCGCTTTCTCCCCCGTCGCTTCGGCCCGCGCTTCCTGCGCCGACCGGTCCGGTTTGTTGCCGAATCCGCCCGCGGGGCGGAATCGCATGCCGCCGCGGCGGCGTCTGCCAAAATTTCTCTCGCTCATAACCTAATAAGACTTTCGATATATGTGAACGTTGTGCAAAATGCCTACGGCGATCAGCGAGCAAACCACCGATGACCCGCCGTAACTCAAGAGCGGCAGTGGTATGCCCGTCACAGGCATCAAGCGTATATTCATTCCAATGTTGATGAAGACGTGGCTGAACAATAGCGTCACCACGCCCACGGCCAGCAATTGTCCGAGGCGATCGCGCGCCTGGCTGGCCACTTTGATCCCGCTCAACAGGAGCACAGTATAGAGCGCCAGGATCACGACGCTCCCCACAAAGCCTTCCTCCTCGGCTATGACCGAGAAGATGAAATCATTGCTGGCTCCCGCCGGCGGCAAATATCCCAGCTCGTGCTGAGTCCCCTGCCGCCAGCCCTTTCCAATCAGCCCTCCCGATCCCACCGCGATGAGCGACTGGTTGACGTTGTAATTGGCCGCGTCGTTCTTTTCGCTCAGCCCGAAAAACGACCGCAGCCGGTCCTTCTGATACGGTTTCACAATCCTCACCGTCGGAGACCAATACAGAATGGCCAGCAACATCAGAACCACCAACGGCCCAACGCCGCCGGCCAATCGGCCCAGGAAACGATTGGGCACCCCCGCCACAAACATCACCGCCAGGCAGATGGTCAGGAACACCAGCGCCGAACCCAGGTCCGGCTCCTTCAAGATCAGCACAAACGGCAGCGCCGCGTATCCCAGCGCCGTGAAAAACACCCGCGCTTTCCGCAATTCCTCCACCGGCCGGCTCAAATACTCCGCCATCAGGATGATAAACGCGATCTTCGCGAATTCCGACGGCTGAAGGTCAAAACTCCCCGAGCCGAGCCAGCGCCGCCCTCCCTTGTGGACCACTCCCATCACCAGCACCGCCACCAGCGACACGATGGACCCCCAGTAAATCACCTGCGACCACCGCGCCACCTTGCCATAATCCACCAGGCAAAACGCCGCCGCCGCCCCCCCTCCGGCCAGGCACCAGATGATTTGCCGGAAAAACTTCTGCCGGTACAACCCCAGGTCCTGCGACGCCTCCCCCGAGGCGCTGAATATGAACAACACCCCCACCGCCGCCAGCGCCCCTGTCGCCAACAGCAAGGGCCAGTCGTAACCCTTTTTCCGTTCGTTGAGAGTCGCCT
>JBEKUQ010000542.1:0-3030 GCA_049514835.1 Verrucomicrobiota bacterium
TGGGAAGAGAGTCTTCTCGTATTGGCCGCTGCGGATCATCTTGTCAATTTTCTGCCGAGTGCAGGCCGCCGGCGCCGGCGCGGAAGGCGGCGGCCATGCGCTCGGGGTTTTCCGGCGAGGCGGTGGCGCAGTTCCACAGGCAGGCGCCGCAGTGAACGCATTTCTCGCGGTCGAAATTGGGCACGCCGTTTTCGCCGGGGGTGATGGCCTGGCCGGAACAGATTTCGACGCACAGCTTGGTGCCGCAGCGCTGGCACAGGTTGGGAAACACGAACGCCACATGATCGGCGTAGCCGTGCGGCGCCTGGACTTTCCCGCCCATCAGCAAGGCGTCCTGGTGGGAGACCAGCAGTTGGCCGTCGCAGGGAATCGCCGGCCAGCCCGCGCGTTCCATGAGGGCGGCGTGGGCGGAAACGCCGCGCGCGTAACAATCGTCGCGAATCTGGCGCGCTTCGCCCTCCGGAATGCGGCCGCGATAATAATCTTCCAGCGAAGGGATGCGCTGCCACGGGCGCAACGGCCGGCCGGGCAGGGCGAGCCGTCCGCCGCTCAGACCGGCCAGGGCCATGCCGAGCAACCCGGTGACGACGCCGCGTTGAAAGCCGTCGCGCGATTTTTCGGCGGCGCGGGCTTCCCGTTCCACCCAGCTCCCGCGGCGGCGTTGGACGTAAGCCGCCTGGAGATTCTCCTGGGTGAAAGGCTTTTTCGCCTTGAGCAATTCGAGCACCGCTTCGGCCAGTTGCGCGCCGGTGGCCCAGGCCTCGTCCACGCCCGATCCGGTGAGGACGTTGGTGCTGCCGCTGCCTTCGCCAATGCGGGCGTAACCGTCGCCGGCCAGGCGCGGTTCGCCGCGGCGGCCGGATTCGCCCAGCGTCTTGGCGCCCCACGAACGAAGTTTGGCGCCCTTGAGAAAATGCCAGAGATACGGGTGCATCATCCAATGCTGCAGGTAGCGGTAGGCCGTGCGCACCGGGCTGTCGAACCACGACGGAACAAAGATGCCGAGCGAAGCCACCCGGTCGGGATGGACGTAGAAGAATCCGAAAATCTCCGGTTCAGGGTAGCCAAAAGTGTGCAGCACCGTGCCCGGTTGGAGCGGGGCGCCCTCCGGCAAATCCACCACGAATTTCATGCCCACGGCCCAGTCGCGGGCGTGATGCTTTTCCGGCCAGCCGAAAAGGTCGTCCAGTTGCCGGCCAATCGGACCGACCGGGCCATCCCCCACCACGGTCAGCGCCGCGTGAACGTCCAGCCCCGGCGTGAAGCCCTCGGCGGGCGCGCCTTGCCGGCTCACCCCTTGATCGAGCAGGCGGACGCCGGCGACTTTTCCATTTTCGATGAGCGCCTGCGCGACCGGCGTGCCGGGCCAGATTTGGACGGCGCCCGTGTTTTGCACCTGCGCGCCGGCCCATTGCAGCAATTGACCCAGCGAAAGCACCAGGCCGCCCTTCTTGTGCAGAAAGCCCGGAGTCCACGGAAGATGCAGCGCCTCCCGCTCAAACGGCAGCGCCCATCGGCAGGCGTGAATGAATTGGTCGGCCAGGCGCAACGTCCTGGAACGCCGGCTCGCGCCGACCGGATCGAGCAAATACAGAACCCTTTCCTCGCCGACCGGCGCGGCCATCGGGATGCCGGCTTTGTCAATATCAGGAAAGCTCGCGCGCAAGGCGCGCGCCCTGGTCACCACGCCGGAGACGCCGAAGCCGAGGTCATCGGCGCGCTCGTAGCAGAGCACCTGCGGGGGCAGGCCGGGCGCGACCATGCTTTCCACGGCGGGCGTGCCGTCGGGGTTGATGAGTTTTCTTGACAGCGTGGCGAGAAAGCCCGCCGTCGCCGGGCCGAAGCCGACGCAAACGATGTCCGCGTCCATGCGCGGGCGGTCAATGGGGGGTTGGTCGGGCATGTCCTGGTTCAGTGCAGGCGGGCCTTGGTCCAAGGTTTGGCCGTGGCGGCGTCGTGAACATGGAATCCGATTTCACGACGCTTCGGTTCTGATTGTGACGGAGGCAGCGGCTCCATGAGTTTCTTGATTTCGCCGAGGATATGGACGATGGCCTTCTCGTGAACGTCCAAACGTTCCGTCAAGCGACGTTCCAACTCCGCGAGTTTTTCCGCCAATTGAGTATTCTGTGCCAGCAGCCCGCGCATTTTCACAAACGCCCGCACCACAAAAACGCTCATTTGCACGGCGCGCGGACTGTTGAGGACGCTCGCCGCCATGATCGCACCGTGTTCGGTGAACGCCCAGGGCAGATATCGTCGCCCGCCGGACGAACTTGAGGTCACAAATTGTGACCTCAAGATTGCAGCCTCTTGTTTCGCGAGCTGGAACGCAAAATCGGCCGGGAAGCGATCAGAATTTCGTTTGACTGCCTGATTCAGACGTTTCGTCGGCACCCCGTACACGCGGGCCAGATCGGAATCCAGTATAATCCGTTGGCCACGAATCGTGCAAATGAGGTCTTCGACGGGTTGCCTGGAAATAACCGAAGTCTTGGTCTTCATGTGGTTGTGACCAGATTATACAACGCAAATCTCTGTTGATGAGACGGTTGATTCTTTGATCTCGCAATTTGCGAGATCAACTTGAAAGCCGGTCCGAAGCCGACGCCAATGATGTCCCCGTTCGCGGGCGGGTGGTCAACGGTGGCTTGATTTGTCATGGGAGAATCTTTTATCCAATGCTTTTCATTCCGCGCTTCAAGGTCGCAAATTGCGACCTTGAACGTCAAAGGATCGCACGACGCAAATCCTTGTCGAACAAATGCTTGTGCATTTGAGGTCGCAATCTGCGACCGCATACCGAAAGCCGGGCCGAAGCCGACGCAAACGCTGGAGAGGCAGCCCTGCTTCCTCCATGCGGGCTTTGAGGTATTTCTCCGCGCATTGCTGGGCGTGAAAGCAGACGCCGCTCCACAAAGGGCGCTTGCGCCGCCGGGACAGATCCAACGCGGCGAGGTAATGTTCCTCGGCCTTGACCACCCATTCACGCGTGCTCGGCTTCATACATGACCTTGCCGCGCGTTATGA
>JBEKUQ010000543.1:0-3030 GCA_049514835.1 Verrucomicrobiota bacterium
GGGTCTCGAAAAAACTCACGCTCAAAAAGGGGCCTAATGTCATCCGTTGCGCCGTCCACAACCAAGGCGGCGCGACCGACTTTTGCGCCCGGTTTCTCGACGGCCAAGACAAGCCGCTAAAGAATCTCTCTCTGAGCCTGAGCGACATCGGGAAGTGAGTCCACGCCGGCGAAGCGGCAACCCTGACCGATAAGGAAACGCCCTGTAATGCACAACCGCCCCTCTGTGACTGAGCGATCCCGGGCCAACGTCCGTTGGCCGTGTGGGGGCATGACCCTGCCGGGTTCGATCACCAGTTGTTTCGCGCGCGGCAGCCTCGCCGTCACCACCCCGGCCATGTGGCATGATCTTGCCATCGCTTCAGAACAGTTCGCCCCCCAATGCCAGGGCGCATACCGATGAACCCGGCCACTCCCGTATCTCCCGCCGCCGGCGACCGCCTCAAGGCGAGCGAGTACATTGGCTATGCGCTCGGTGACACGGCCTCGAACTTCTTTTTCAAGTTCTTCACCATTTTTCTCACCTACTACTATGTGGACGTCTGGGGCGTTCCAGGCAAAGACCTGTTGTGGACGCTGCCCGTTGTCAGCCTCATCGGCGCGTTTACCGACCCGGTCATGGGCTTGATTGCCGATCGCACACAGACCCGCTGGGGCAAATTCCGTCCCTGGCTGCTCTGGGGCGCGATCCCATTCGGCATCTGCGGCTACATAATGTTCGCAGGCCCGGACTTGAGCCCGAACGGCAAACTCATTTACGCCCTCATCACTTATGCCTTGATGTGGATCAGCTACTCGGTCATCAACGTTCCCTACTCCTCACTGCTGGGCGTGGTCAGTTCTTCATCGCGCACGCGCGCCGTGGCGTCGAGCTTCCGGTTCGTGGGCGCTTTCAGCGGAGCGCTGCTCATCTCGCTCTTCGTCCGGCCGCTTGTCAAATATCTCGGCACCAGTAAGACTGGCGAACTCAACGAGATGCGCGGGTTCCAATGGACGATGGCGATCTTCGCCATCGCAGCGGTGATCATGTTTTGGATGACGTTTGCGACGACCCGGGAGCGGGTCAAGCCGCCGCAACTGCAGAAGACCAATGTCCGGGAGGAGCTGGGTGAACTGCTCCGCAACCGGCCCTGGGTCCTGCTGCTGATCGCATCCATCTTCTCCACGACCTTTATTGCGCTGCAAGCGGGCAGCACTATCTTCTTTTTCAAGTACGTCGTGGGTGACGACAAGGCTCCTTTTTTGCTGGGTCTCGACCGCACTACGGTCTTTCTTACCAGCGCCGCGATCGGCCAGGTGCTCGGCACCATATTCCTCAGTTCCATCGTCCGCAGGATAGACAAAAAGCACTGCGCCGCCGCGCTCACCGCCACCACGGGTCTTTGTTTTGCAGCCTTCTACTTCGTCCCCAAAGAGGACTACGGACTCATGCTGGCCCTCAACCTGTTTGCCCAGTTCTGCTGCGGTCCCACCTCGGCGCTCACCTGGGCGCTCTACGGCGACGTGGCCGACTACGGCGAATGGAAGTTCGGACGCCGGTCCACGGGGCTGATCTATTCCGCCTCCCTCTTCGCCATCAAAACCGGAGGTGTCGTCGGCGGTTTCCTGCTGCTGCTCTTCCTGGCTCGCTTCGGCTTTGTGCGCGACGCCAAAATCCAAACCCCCCTGGCATTGCTCGGCATCACGCTGGCCTTCTCACTCGTGCCCGGGTTTATCGCGTTTCTCAAAGCCACCATGCTCATGATTTATCCGCTCAACCAGAAGCGCGTGGACCAGGTCGAGCAGGAACTGGCCGCCCGCCGCGCCACCCCATCGCCTGAAATAACTGCCCTATGAACATCCACAACCCCATCCTCCCCGGATTCAATCCCGACCCGTCCATCCTGCGTGTCGCGGACGATTACTACATCGCCACCTCAACCTTCGAGTGGTTTCCCGGTGTGCAAATTCACCATTCGCGCGACCTGGTCCACTGGCGGTTGCTCACCCGCCCGCTCCATCGCGCCAGCCAGCTCAACATGCTGGGCGATCCCGATTCGTGCGGCATCTGGGCGCCGTGCCTGAGTTACGCGGACGGTTTGTTCTGGCTGATTTACACGGACGTGAAACGGTACGGGCGCACCACGGTTGGCGGCGCCAGCGGCGCCTCGTTGCGCGACTACCACAATTACCTTGTCACCAGCCCGCGCATTGCCGCCGAATGGTCCGAGCCGGTTTATCTCAACAGCAGCGGCTTCGACCCTTCGCTCTTCCACGACGACGATGGCCGCAAATATCTTGTCAACATGCTTTGGGATCATCGGCCGGGAAAAAATCGTTTCGGCGGAATCGTTCTCCAGGAATACTCGGTCAAGGAACGCCGGCTCATCGGCCAACGGGAAAATATTTTCAAAGGCACGCCGCTGGGACTCACCGAGGCGCCCCACCTCTACAAGCGCAATGGCTGGTATTACCTCCTCACCGCCGAAGGCGGCACCGGCTGGGGACACGCGGTGACAATGGCCCGTTCGCGAAAACTCCGCGGGCTTTTTGAACTGCATCCCGACACGCACATCATCAGCGCCCGGCACCGGCCCGACTCTGCATTGCAGCGCGCCGGTCACGGCAGCCTGGTCGAGACGCCGAATGGCGAGACCTACATGGCTTATCTCTGCGGCAGGCCATTGCGCAATCGCGGCCGATGCACTCTCGGTCGCGAAACGGCGATTCAGAAAATGGTCTGGGGCGGGGACGATTGGCTGCGCACCCTCGATGGAGAGGGAATTCCGACCGTTGAAACACCCGCGCCTTCGTTGCCCGTTCACACATTTCCGGCAACGCCTGCGCGCGCAGATTTCAACGGCTCCCAACTCCCCATCGAATTCCAATGGCTGCGCACGCCGTGGCCGGAAGAAATATTCAGCCTCACCGCGCGTTCCGGTTTTCTGCGGCTCTATGGCCGCGAAACCATTGGCAGTGTGTTTCGGCAGTCACTGGTCGCGCGACGACAGCAGGCACACTGCCTCAGCGCCGCGACCGTCGTTGAATTCGA
>JBEKUQ010000544.1:0-3025 GCA_049514835.1 Verrucomicrobiota bacterium
GGTTCGCGGTGAACAAGCCTTACTCTTGCGCCTTTTCGCGCCTTTTCGCGGAAAATCAATCGAAATGACTTGCCATGAACCATTTACATCGCGCAGCGGGCCGCATGCAGCCCAGGTCAATCAAGCCGAATCAACCCTAATCAAGTTATTTTCATGTTCCCCCTCATTCCAAAACCGCCTTGCCAATCTGCCCTTTGGAGGCTATGTTGATGGGCAGTTGAAATGTTGTGATCTTTATTGAATGCTTATGAAACGCCGCGTTCTTTACGCCTTGCTGCTCGCCCTTCTCGCCGCCAACCTCCTGCTGGGCGCGCGCATTTATTTCTATTCCGCCCAGGCCGCCCCCGCCGGCGACAATCCTTACGACAGCTATAAACTGCTCGCCGATGTCATGGAGAAAGTCCGCCAGGAATACGTGGACGGCGACAAAGTCCGCTATCCGGACCTGGTCCGCGCGGCGCTCAAGGGCATGCTCGGCTCGCTGGATCCGCACAGCGAATACATGGACGCCCGGCGCTTCGAGGACCTGAAAAACGACACGGAAGGGGAGTTTGGCGGCATCGGCATCATGGTGGAATTGGGCAAGGATAAATTATTGACAGTCATCACCCCGATGGACGACTCCCCCAGCTACCGCGCCGGCATTCTGCCCTGGGACCAGATCATCAAGATCAACGACAAAAGCACGGAAAGGATGATTTTGGACGACGCCGTGGGCGTGTTGCGCGGCCCGCCGGGCACCAAGGTCTCCATCACCATCCACCGGCCTTCCACCGGCGAGACCAAGAGATTCGACCTGGTGCGCGCCATCGTCAAGGTGCCGACGGTGCAGGACCTCAACAACAAACAGCAGTTTCCGCTGGGTGAAAACAGCATCGGCTACGTGCGGATCAACCAGTTTGGCGAGAAAACGTCCGACGATTTGCACGCCGCCCTGGGCCAGTTGACCGAGAAGGGGATGAAAGCGCTGATCCTGGATTTGCGCGACAATCCGGGCGGACTTCTCGATCAGGCCGAACGCGTCTGTGAACAGTTTCTGCCCTACAACCAGAAAATTGTTTCCACCGAGGGACGGGGACCCACTCCGTATTACGAGTACCGCTCCCACACCCGCGGGCAGCGCATCAATCTGCCCTTGGTCATCCTCGTCAATTCCGGCAGCGCCAGCGCCGCCGAGATTGTGACCGGCTGCCTCCAGGATTATCAGGAGACCTTTACCCACGCCATCGTCGTCGGCGAACAGACTTTTGGCAAGGGGTCGGTGCAAAGCATCCTGCCGCTGGGCGACGGCTCGGCCTTGAAGCTGACCACCGCCAAGTATTACACCCCCAGCCACAAAGTCATCCACGAGCACGGCATCACGCCCGACATCCTGGTGCCGCTGTCGCCGCAGGAGGAGGAGGATTTGCACGTCGCCCACACCCCCGGCGCGGTGGAACTGCTGGACGACAAGGACCGTGAACGAGTCAAGAACACGCATGACCTGCAATTGGAACGGGCGGATGACCTGCTCAAAGGCGTTCTTCTTTACTCCCAGCGCAACACCCCGTCCAAGGTGGCCGAGGCGGGCAAATAACGGCAAAGGACCAACCGAAGGGGTCAAACCATGGCTTTGTCCCATCGCGCGCCAAGACCGCCATGAGTCAAGCGCAATTTGCCCGCGGCCGGGGCGCCCCCTTTGACCTTTGATGAACTTGCTGGCTTTCGAGACTTCATGCGATGAAACCAGCGCCGCGGTCGTTTCCGGCGGCGTTGTCCTCTCCAACGTCATCGCCAGCCAGACCGCTTTGCACGCCCCCTATGGCGGCGTCGTTCCCGAACTGGCCACCCGCGAACATTTGCGGAATTTGCCCCCCATCGCCCGCCAGGCCTTGCGCGACGCCGGCCGCACCGTGGCGGAGATGGACGCCGTGGCCGCCACGCAAGGCCCCGGCCTGCCGGGCGCCCTGCTCATCGGATTGAAAGCCGGCCAGGCCCTGGCCTTCAGCCTCGGCAAACCATTTTTTGGCATCCACCACCTCGAAGCGCACCTTTTTTCGCCGTGGATGACCGGCGGGCCGCCGGAGGCCGGCTTTGCAGAAATTCAGCCGTCCGTTTCGCTGATCGTCAGCGGCGGGCACACCTTGCTCGTGGAGGTCAAGGGCGAATTCCAGCACCGCGTTCTTGGCTCGACGGTGGACGACGCCGCCGGCGAATGTTTCGACAAGGTGGGCAAGCTGATCGGTTTGGCCTATCCCGCCGGCCCGGAAATGGACCGGCTGGGGGCGCAAGGCAACCCGCGCGCCCATGCTTTTCCGCGCCCCATGTTGCACGATCCCGGCGATGATTTCAGCTTCTCCGGCTTGAAAACTTCCGTCCGCCATTTTCTGGAAAAAAACCCGGCGTGGCTGGACGATCCGGCGCGGCTGCGCGATCTGTGCGCCAGCGTGCAAGCCGCGATAGTTGACGTTCTGGCCGCCAAGACCATCCGGGCCGCGCTGCGTCTGGGGGCGCGCGGCGTCACCGTCTCCGGCGGCGTGGCCTGCAACAGCGCCTTGCGCCGGCAACTGGCCGAGGCCTGCCGGCGCGAAGGATTGGGGTTGCGGCTGGCCGACAAAAAATACGCCACCGACAACGCCGCCATGATCGCCATCCTGGCCGAGCGCAAACTCCTGGCCGGCGTTCCCCCCACTTCCCTGGACGCCGAAATCGAGCCAAGCTGGGCGCTGTGAGATAATTGGGACCGACTTGCATTGAAGGAAATTCTTGCTGCGGTTCGGGAGCGAATATCCTAAGCTGCGAGTAAATAAATGAACCGACGAAAAAGAAAGATCCCGCGCTCATTTGCAGACTTCAAGCCAGAAGCAGCCAACTGGATCACGCTGGCAACAGGCGAATACTACCCGGACATTCTGAAGGATGCCTGCGAACTCTACAAACCGGTGCTCGTTCTTTTCGGGCAGTTGCTTAAAACCTTAGAGTCCTCCACCCGCCTGTTTCTCCAAATTTCCGAACAGACCGACGGTTGGATGCGCATCCAACTGGC
>JBEKUQ010000545.1:0-3020 GCA_049514835.1 Verrucomicrobiota bacterium
GCCGGCGACGTGTATAATCCGGACGCAAATTGGCAAATAATTTTCCCGTTCAATTGAGGGAGTTTTACGCGAAAGCTCCAGTCTTAGCTAAATGACATTTGTCGATTCTCGTACGCAAATCTCGCTGCCCCGCAAGGCTCGTTCCAGCCTGACGCAACACCCCTACCCCACCACCATCTCCCCCCGCTCCTCCTCCGCCGCCGGCACCCCCTCCTCATGTCCCAGCACCCGCCGCAACGCGTCCAGCAGCGCGCTCGTCTGATACGGCTTGCGCAGAAAATATTCCTCCGGCACGCCCAACGACGCCGGGATTTGCCTCGGCGACATCGTGCTGCTGCCCACCACTCGCACCGCCGGATTGATCTGCCGCAACGCGCCCAGCACCTCCCCCATGTCCGCCATCGTCAGGTCCGCCAGCACCGCCCCGATCTCATGCCAGTCCCGCCGATACAGTTCCACCGCCTCCGCCTCATCCGAACTCGCCAGCACCCGGTAGCCCGACGCCGTCAGCACCTTTCCCAGCACCCCCGCCAGCGCCTCGTCGCCGTCAATGATTAAAATCAACTCGCCCGCGCCGCGCGGCGGTTCCGGCAGCGCCTGGCCCGACGGCGTCCCCCGGTCGGCCGCCAGCGCCGGCAGATAAATTTTCACCTCCGTGCCGCGGCCCAATTCGCTCTTCAACTGGATGCACCCCCCGCAACTGTTCACAATCCCCAGCACCGTGGACAACCCCAGCCCCGGCCCCCTGCCCACTTCCTTCGTCGTGAAAAACGGATCAAAAACGCGGTCCACATTTTTGGGCGCAATGCCCGCCCCCGTGTCCGCCACCGTCCACACCACATAACGCCCCGCCTTGGCGTTGGGGATGGACGCGGCGCTGCTTTCGTCCAGCGTCAGGTTCATGGCCGACAAAGTGAGCGTGCCGCCCTGCGGCATGGCCTCGCGGGCGTTGAGACATAGATTGACCAGCACCTGGTGCAACTCCGTGCTGTTGCCCTCGATCAGCCAAAGGTCCTTGGGCGCGGCCAGACGCACGACGATGTTCTTGGGAAACGTCTCGCCGATGAACCCGGAAAACTCCTTGAGCAGCCGGTGGGTTTGCAGCGGCGCCTTGGCCCCCTTCAGCCCGCG
Source organism: Verrucomicrobiota bacterium (assembly GCA_049514835.1). Classification (GTDB taxonomy): domain Bacteria; phylum Verrucomicrobiota; class Verrucomicrobiia; order Limisphaerales; family Palsa-1400; genus JBEKOF01. The sequence goes on from JBEKUQ010000545.1 coordinate 1,132, forward strand.
GGCAAACGTGAGAATCTGTTTGACAATGCCCGCCCCTCGCTGCGCGCTCCACTCCATCGCCTCCAGCAAACCGAGCGTGCCCGGGTCCTTGATCTCGGCCCGGAGCAGCGGCCCGATCATCAGCACCGGCGCCAGGATATTGTTCAAATCGTGCGCGATCCCCGCCGCCAGCGTGCCGATGCTGTCCATCCGTTGCGCGTGGAGAAACTGCGCCTCCAACTGTTTCTTCTCCGTGATGTCAGTGTCAATCACAAGAATCGCCTTGGCCTGCCCGCCCGCGTCGCCCACCAGCGTCCAGCGGCTGTGGACCAGCAGGGCGCGGCGGTCTTTCGTCAGCCGGTTCAACTCGCCGCTCCAGTCCCCCTGCGCCACCTGCGCGCGCGCCTTGCCTTCCTTCTTCAGGTCCTCCGCGTCGGCGCAATACATCTCCGCGATGCGCCCGCCCAGGACCTCCGTCGAACTCCACCCGTACAGCCGTTCCGCGCTTTTGTTCCAATAACGCACGCACCCCTCCAGGTCCTCGACGTGGATGGCGTCGTGCGCCAGGTCCAGCATCCGGGCCTGCTCGCGGATGCGCGCCTCCGCCTCCTTGCGCACCACGATTTCGGTCTGAAGGTTCTCGTTGCTCGAACGCAAATCGCAAGTCCGTTCCTGCACCAATTTTTCCAACTCCTCCAGCTTGAGCCGGTCCGCCTGATGCAGGCGCCATTTCTCCGTCAGCGCGTTGGCCAGTTGCAGCACTTCCATCGTGTCGAACGGCTTTTTCAAGATGACCAACTGGTCGTTGTTGCCCAGCCGCGCCAGCATGGAATTCCACGAATAATCCGAATAAGCCGTGCAAATCACGATCTGCAAGTCCGGGCAAAACTGCCAGAGCCGCGCCGAAGTCTCCACCCCGTCCAATCCCGGCGGCATGCGCACGTCCACAAAGGCCAGCGCGTATGGGCGGCCCGCCGCCGCCGCCTGCTTGGCCTTGGCCAGTCCCTCCTCCCCTTGGTAAGCCGAATCCAATTCAAAGGAAGGCGTCCGTCCGTCCGCCGCCGGTTCGCCGAAAAGCATCTCCTCGGCCGCGGCCAGCCCGTCGCTGGATTCCTTGCCGCTGCACAGGATTTTGCGAAAATCCTCATGCACCGCCCGGTTGTCATCCACCACCAGGATGCGTAAATTCTTCTCTACAGTAGTCGTGCTCATTTCGAGGCCTTTTGCGGCAATTCCGTTGGTCCGGAGTGTTGTCCATTCCCCAGAGCAGCCAGTGAGCCGCTGCCTTTCGGTTGCATCGGCAGTTCCAAAACAAATCGCGCCCCCTTGCCCAGCCCCTCGCTGTGCGCCGTCAGCGTGCCGCCCAACTCCCGGGCGGTGAGGGCGCCGCTGTGCAGCCCGAAGCCGTGCCCGCTTTTGCGCGTGGTGAAGCCGTGCTCGAAAATCCGCGACAAATTCTCCTGGGCAATGCCAATGCCGTTGTCAACCACCGAGACCCGCACCTTGTCCCCGCCGTTCTTCTCCACCCGGACAGTGACGCGCTTCTCCGGCGGGCGCCCTTCATCCACCGCGTATTTGGCGTTGTGCAAAACATTGATGAGGATTTGCAGGACCTTGTGTTTGTCCACCATGATCGGCGGGGTCTCGCCGTATTCGCGGATGACCTTGACGGAATGGCGGCCCATCGCCCCCTTGTGCATGTCCAGCGCGTCATTCACCAAATCGGCCAGATTGACCGATTCCACCACCCCGGCCGTGCGGGCGTAGCTCTGCTGCGCCGCGACGATCTCCTTGATGTGTTCGATGTTGGACGCCAAGGCCTGCAACTCGCGCAACATCTCCTCCCGCTCCCCGGCCAGGTGCGTGGCCAGTTCCGACAAGTAAGCCGGCAACCGGCGTGCTTTGGGACT
>JBEKUQ010000546.1:0-3019 GCA_049514835.1 Verrucomicrobiota bacterium
CCGCTTCGTCACCGTCATCACCGATGGCCAGGCCAATACCTGGCGGCCCGAGGCCTCCGCCGAATGGGCCTCCATCTTTGCCCTCGCCCAACGCGCCCGTCCCCAGGTCGTTCTTCGCGCCGTCCTGGCCGGCGGCGATTCCGGCCCCATCTCCAATCTCGCCGTCGAAAAAATGGCCGCCGCCCGCGCCGTCGCCGCCGTCGGCCAGCCGGTCGCCTTGACCGCCACTGTCAAGAATACAGGCACCTTCAAAAGCGCCCCCGCTCCCCTCGCCTGGTCCGCCGGCGGACAATCCATCGGCCTGACCACCGTCCCGGAGCTGGATCCAGGCGCCCAAACCACCGTCACTTTGACCCAGCCCTTTCCCAATCCCGGCTTGGTGGATGTTTCCTGCCAGCTCACCTCTCATGACGACTTAAGCCTGGACGATTCCGCCCGCTTCCTCCTCAACGTCACCGAGTCCTCCCCTGTCCTCGTCGTCGAAGGCGAGCCGCACTTCGATCCCCTCCAATCCGACAGCGCCTTCTTCCTCTCCGCCCTCGGCTGGCAGGCCGCCGGAACCACCCCCACAAAAAACGCCTCCCTCGCCTCCATCTTTCGCCCCAAGCTCATCAACTATCAAAAACTCGACGCCGAATCCCTCGGCTCCTATCAATGTGTCGTCCTCGCCAATGTCCCGCGCCTCTCCGACGCCACCCTCCAAAAGCTCGCCCGCTTCGTCAATGCCGGCGGCGGCCTCTGGATCGCCCTGGGTGACCAGACCGAAATTGCCGCCTTCAACAAGCAATTCTTCGCCGGCGGCGCCGGCCTTTCTCCCGCTCCCCTCAAACAACCCGTCGGCGACGCTCTGGACCGCGAGAAGTTCACCGCCGTCTCCCCGCCTTCCCCCGACCATCCCGCCACCGCCTTGCTCGCCGACACCCATCGCCTCGACATTGACCGCCTCCGCGTTTTCCGCCGCCACCAACTTGACACCGGCAACGACAAGGCCATTTCCGTCCTGCTCCGCGCCGAGGGCGGCTCCGCCCTCGTTGTCGAGAAGAACTTTGGCCGCGGCCGCGTCCTCGTCCAGGCCCTCCCCCTCAATCTCTCCTGGAGCAACCTCCCCTTGTGCCAGTCCTTCGTCGTCATGGTCCACGAATGGCTCTGGTACTTGACCGAATCCGCCATCGTCCGCCGCAACCTCCAGCCCGGCGAGTCTTTGCAGGTCTCCGTCCCCCTCGATGCCGGCAACGGCGGCGCCACCGTGGACGCTCCCGACGCCGGCCTGGCCCAACTGGTCGGTCGCGAGGAACAGGGCCGCCTGATCTTCCGCTATGCCAAAACTCTCTTCCCGGGCGAATACACCCTGAAAATCTCCGGCGGCTCCCTCCCCTCCGAACATTTTCTGGTCAACCGCGATCCCCTGGCTTCCGATTTCACCCCACTGACCTCCGCTCAAATCGCCGCCCTCCGCGCCGCCGGCGGAGTCGCTTTTGGGCCGGAACCCTTCTCTCAAATCCGCAAGGAGCGCGTCGCCGCTCCCCCCACCGCCCTGGCCGTCTGGCTCCTCTACGGCTTGCTCGCCTTCATGGTCGCCGAGGCCGCTTTCGCTTTCTGGCTCGACCGCCAGCGCCGCGCCTCCGGCCCCGGCGTCCCCATGGCCCCAGCCTTCCGTCTCTGATCCCATGCCCCACTCCGAGACCATCCAAAAATTTGCGCTGCAAGGGCCTTTGTCCCTCTCCCGCCTCGCCCTGCTCGGCCTGCTCCTGGCCGCCTTCCTGGCCTATCTCGCCTGGCGCTGGGCCAGGGATTCCGGCTCCTGGAAAAAATCCGCCCTCCTCCTCCTCCTGCGCCTGGGCGCACTCTCCGTCGCCCTCTGGATGCTCGCCGGCGCCTCCACCGTCACCCTCCGCCGCGACACCAGGGCCAGGTCCCTCCTTTTTATGGTTGACTCCAGCGCCAGCATGGGCCTCGTCGATCCCGTGGATGGCTCCGGCGATACGGTGCGCTGGTCCGGCTCCGCCAATAAACTCCGCGCCTCCCCTCCCGTCCCCGCCCTCGATGCCGTCCTCGGCTCCCTCCAATCCGCCCGCTCCGACGTCGCCCGCTTGCGCCTCCTCACCGATGGCGGCGACCCCGATCATCGCGGCCAAATCCTCTGGGACCAAATCCACCGCTCCGTGGAGGACGCCGCCGCCGCCCTCGCCCCCCTCCTCTCCCAGGTCTCCGGCGCCGACTCCGATGCCGGCGCCGAACTCGACCGCGTCGCCGCCTTTCTCAAGGACAACTCCGCCCCGATGGGTTCCTGGCAAAAAACCGCCGGCAAATCCCCTCAAGACCGCCTCGACGAAACCGCCGCCTTCATCACCGCCGCCATCCAACGCCTTGAGCGCCAGTCCCAGAAACTCGCCGCCGCCTACGAAAAAAATGCCCCCGCCCAGGACAAGCCCGCTTTGGCCCTCCAATCCAAAATGTCCAGAAACGACAAAGTGGCCTCCTGGCTCGACGACGCCGAAAACTCCTGGCTCAAGGACGTCGCCGATCATGCCGCCATCGAGCGCTTCACCTTCGCTTCCGATGTCCTCTCCCTGGCCGGCAACGATTGGCGCCAGGTCCTCCGCTCCAACAACAACCCCGCCGCCAACTCCACCGACCTCGCCGCCGCCCTCAACTTCCTCGCCCAGCAGGCCGCCAAACAATCCGTCGACGCCGCCGTCCTCATCACCGACGGCGGCCACAACACCCCCGCCGATCCCCGCCAGGGCGCCGCCGCCCTCCGCGATGTTCCCCTCTTCATCGTCCCCATCGGCGCCGTCGAAATGCCCCGCGATGTCATCCTCCACCACGTCCACGCCCCGCGCGCCGTCTTCAAAAACGACACCGCCGTCATTGACGCCATGGTCACCGCCTACTCCTGCGTCGGCGAACAATTGCAGGTCGAATTGTTGCACGACGGCCTCACCGTCGAAAAACATATTATTGACGTCACCACCCCCACCTACGATGGCCGCGTCAGCTTCCAATGGAAGGGCCTCCT
>JBEKUQ010000547.1:0-3012 GCA_049514835.1 Verrucomicrobiota bacterium
CAGCGTGCCGGGCTACACGGAAGGTAGGGCGGGCAGTCCCCTGCCCGCCGCCGCCGCGCATGAAGAGACGCGCCCTACCGAGGAAGACGACGCGGCCACGTTCACCAAAGAGCCGAGCATCATCGAGCATAAAGCCTATCGGGACATTCTCGGCAACGACACGACGAAGACGGTGAAGGTGAAAGTGAAATGAAACCGGAGCTTTCCAAGCACGTTCAGGAGGAAATGCAACGGCGCGGCATCCCGATGGCGGTGATCGAATCGCTGCTGGAACCCCCCGCCCGGTAGATGCCTGAACATGGCGATGTGGTATGTTATCAATCCAAAGTCGAGATCAACCGCAAGCCGTATCTGGTCCGGTTGATGGTGAACGAAAAGACGGCGAAAGTGGTGACGGTTTATCGGACAAGCAAAATCAACAAATACTGGAAAACATGAAAGTGACCTACGATCCCGAGGTGGACGTGCTGCGGATTTTGTTCCGCGACGCGCCGGTGGAAGAGAGCGATGAGGACAAGCCCGGCATCATTCTCGATTACGATAAAGACGGGAACGTGGTGGGGGTGGAAGTGCTCAACGCCTCGCAGCGCGTGGAGAACCCGCGCGGCGTGGATTACGCCGTGACGGCGTGAGGCGGTGAAACCTATCCGGTTTTCCAAACACGCTTTGAGCTACATCACTTCGCGCGGTTTTTCGGTGGCGGAAGTGGATGCGTTGCGCATCACCTTCCGCCAAACCACGGTCACGAGCAAACATCTGGCCGAAGGCATCGCGGCGGATTACGACAGCGAAGGGCGTCTGGCCGGGCTGGAAATCCTCGACGCGCAGAAGCGTTTTGGGGGCAATGAAACCATGCGGCGGGTCGAAGTAGAGGGCATCGGCGTGTGATTGACTTATGGTTGTGCATTGACGAACCGCGATGCCACGCCAGAAGAAAGAGGCCGTTGACCAACCCGGCTTGCTGGAAGCGCGGGTCTCAACCGCGCCGTGCGTGCCGGGCATCCGCGAGAAGGTGAAGGCGTGGCGCGACGGCGGTTACAAGGGTGTAACGGGCACGACGAGGATTTTGTTGAATTACTGGTTTTGCACCGATCACCGGCTGCCGACCATTCCCCCTCTCCACATCCCTCGCCCGTTCTGACGGGAGAGGGTGCCGTAGGCCGGTGAGGGCATGATCAGGCCGGGGTGAGGTGGGTTTCCTCCAGACATTCCCATCCGCGCCGCCCCCGTCGAAGCCCGCGAAGGTAGGGCGGTCAGTCCCCTGACCGCCGCCAACCTCCCCAAATCACCACCGACTGCCGACAATTCCCCCTCTCCGCCCGCCCAGCGGGGGGAGAGGGCCGGGGTGAGGTGGGTTTCCTCCAGACATTCCCTCCCCACTCCATTTTCCATTCTAAATTCTACATTTTCCATTATCGCCGCAATCGTGCTTGCGCTTCCCCTATCCAATTCTTGACCTCCTCCGTCCGCGCATTCAGGCCCAACCCTCTGAGCGCGACATTCAGTTCCGCCGGATCCTGCCGCGCCAGATCTTCCACCCCCTTGATTTCCAACTTCTCCAGCGCCAAGGCGTTCTCCAGCCCCATCCCCTTCAGTTCCCCCAGGCCCGCCACCCGCCGCATCCGGGCAAACAACGCCGGACCGATTTCGGGCGGCCGTTCCTTCAATCTTAAAAACTGATTCCCTTGCAGCGCCTTTCTTTCCTGCAAGGCCTTCACGCCTTCTTTCCCAAGTTCCTGCGAAAAATGCCAGTCCAGCGGCGTCGCGTAAGAAGCGACCGTCCTCCCCTCGATGGCGATGGCGGCACAGGCGCACAGGATGCCCAGCGGCAGCAACACCAAACCCAAAACCAGGCCCCAGCCCGCCAGACCGCGATGTCCGCGGTTCTCGGTCGCGCTCAACTCCCAATTGCGCCCGTCCCGCAGCAGGCTCACAAAGTTGACCATGGCGTAACATTCCAGCGCGAATGGCGGGAAACCCAAAAATCCCAGCACCGGCATCTCACCCAGTTTCAACTCGTCAAAGAAGGGGACTGAATAAACCCACTTGGTGCGGGCGCCGAGGTTCCAGGCCTCCCAAAGACCGCCGCAAATGAATCCGGCCGCCAGCAACGCCACCAACCGGGTGTTGTCGCCCGCCGCCAACTGGCCCAGCAGGCTGCGGCTGGCGTGACCCTCTTCCTTTCGCGACACCCAATAACAGATGGGGTCCGTCAGAAAGTAGGCAAAGCCCCACACCAGACAAAAACAATTCCTGGGAAACGCCAGCAGCAGCCCCAGCATCGCCACTCCCAACGCCAGTTGCAGGCCAAGGTTCAACCGGCTCACCGCAAAGGGCCGTCCCCGAATACTTCCGCCAGGCGCGAATTTCTCCATCAACCCCAGCACCAGCGACATCGTTTCAAAGATCCCCGGCAGCACGGTCGCAAAAGCGAGAACCAGATAAAACGCCGCCCAGGAAAAACCGTACGGCGACATCACATAATACCAATTCTGCAGGCGCAGGTTGGCCACTTCAAACACCAGCCACACCGGCACCGACCAGGCCGCCAGCAACAGGAACTCCCGCGGCTCATCGCGCAAAAGGGAATGCCCGCGCAGCCGGGACACCGCAAAATCCACCGCAAAAATGTACGACCACCAAAGAAAACAATAAATGGACGAATAAAAAGGCTCGATTTGCGCCACCAGCCAGTAGTGCGAGAGCGGCAAACCGACCAGCCCTGCCAACCATGCCAGGCGATGCAGTTTCATTCCCCGTCTATTATACCCGCCTTGCAGAAAGCCAAAAGCCCTTTCCATCCCCGTTGGTGAGGATATCCCAGGTATCAATCTCAGACGTCGGTCCTTAATGGCGCTTAGTTAGTGCGTAAAACTTTGGCTCTCAATGCCTTGCGAAAGCACCGCCTTCAGTCCCGTCAAGCCCGCAACGGTAGGGCGAGACTCCGTCGAGCCGTGACTTTAGTCCCGTCAGGGACGACATCGTTGTAGAACCCAGACCAAACACGCTTTC
>JBEKUQ010000548.1:0-3007 GCA_049514835.1 Verrucomicrobiota bacterium
GGGCCATGGTGCCGAAATCCGGCAAGTCCTCCAAAACAATGTCCGGGCGGGGGGCCGGCCCGGGCGCAAGCTCTTCGGCGGAGCAGAGCAGGGTGGTCAGGCCAGGCTCGCGGAGGACGCGGTTGCGCAAGAGGCCGCGGCGGGTGCGATGGAGGAGGCAAACGCCATTTTCCAACCAGCCCGAGAGAGTCGTCTTGACAGGCGCGGCGGAGGCGTTGCGCAGGGTGAATTGGAGAATGGTGGCGGGCAAACTGGAGTCGTCGGTGTTGAGCGGGATGAAGGGCGAAAAGGCCTCCAGAGTCACCGCGACCGGGCAGGCGGGATCCTTGTACTCGACGGTTCCGATGGGATACTGGCCGCAGAAGCTGATGTCCGAGAAACCCGTGCGGTCGAGGGGGAAGGAACGCGGAGGGCCGCCGGAATCGAAGGCGAGGCTGAATCCCTGCCCGATCGGGGCCTCGGGCAAAGGCGGACGGGCATAATGGGAAGGGCCGGTGCGGATATGCTGGTTGAAAATGTCCCAATGCCAGAGTTTGCCGTCGCCGCCGAGGTAAAGCTGTCCGGTGGTGATGCCGCCGACCGGCATGCCGATGAATTTCAGTTCGGCCTCGCCCCGATAGATGGTGGGAGCGCCGCGCGCAAAGAGGGACTTGACCCAGGCGGGATCGAGTTTCTTGTCGGCCGGAACGAGCTTGTCGAAATCGGACCTTTCGAACGGACCCGCCATAATCGGAAGGCGTGAGGCGAGCAAAGCCAGGGCGCCGGCGCCGCCCAGGCGAAGGAAATCGCGGCGCGGGATTCCAGGCCGGCAAGCGCAGTTGCCTTGGCAGCGGCTTTGATGGTTCATCGGCATGTGACGCGGTGGCCGGCGCAGGCGCGGGCACGGCACCGAGGTTACACCATTGGGCTTAAATTGGCGCGCACAAAAAAGGGACGCTGGACGGGGGGGGCGCATCTTGACACTGCTACGAGGGTCAGGCACAAGAATAATACAGGAGTGCGCCCGTCCTCGGGCGCAGCAGCGCGAGAAACTCGGCGCGCCGGTGATCTTTCCACGCACCCAAAAAACTCCTGGCTTGCTGCGGCCGGGGACGGCCGCACTCCGCCGGTAGCAGTGTCGAGATGCGCCCGGACGGGGGATCGGACCGATCAGCCGCATCGGACGGACAGGAAGGAAGACCAGGCAGGACGCCTCGGGCACTTTGGGCGCGCTACGAGGGGGCGGGGGCGGGGATGCGGGACTCGATGCGGGCCAGGCGCTCTTCGAGCTTGAGGACGGAGTCGGCGAGGCGGTCCTGCTGTTGCGGCGCGAAGGCGGGATGGTTGACCCACCAATCCACGCCGATTTCCCTCGCCTTTTCCACGGAGCAAACGAGCAGGCGAATCTGGATGGTGAGGAGTTCGATGTCCACGATTTTCACCTTGATGTCGCCGGCGATGACGATGCCTTTGTCAAGAATGCGTTCGAGCAGGTCGGCCAGGGTGGCGCCATTGGTGGAATGTTCGATGCGGGTTTGGGTTGTCATAATGGTCAGAGGAGTTTGCCGAGCGGGCCGAGGTCCAGATTGAGGTCTTCTTCCGGCAGGCCGAAATCCTGCCGCAGGCGCTCGATTTCCCGGGCCTGGTTCAGGAGGGCCGCGCCGAGGCGCTCCATCTGGGCGGGGGCCAGGGCCCCGGCCTGGATGCGCCGCAGGGCCTGGCGCTTGAGGAGTTCGTGCAGGACCTTCATCAACGTCAAGACCAATTTCCCAAGGCCGTTCTTTTCGGCTTTGGATTTGGCGGCGGCGAAGGCGCTGGCGATCGGTTCGTCTTTTTCGCCAGGCTGGCTGGAGGAAAGCGGGCCGGTCCTCCCGGCCAAGGGCGGCGGCGAAGCGGCGGCGGGCGGCGGGGCGGACGGTTGGCTGGAAGGTGTTGGCCCTGCCGGGAGGAGCCGCGGGCGGCCGCCCGGCAGGGGGCCAGGCGGCGGGCCGGCGTCCAGGGGAGCGAGTTCCCGGCCGCTTTCGATGGAGGTGACGACGAGTTGCAGCCCCAGGTAAATGAGGTCCACATCGGCGACGGACAGCGTCACCTCGCCGAGGGCAACCACCCCAGTGTTCAGGACGCGATCCAAGGCCTCGCAGAGGGAAACGGGCCGGGTCCGGCGAGGACACAATTCACGCATAGATGAGGTCCTTTGTGACTGGGGCGGCAAAGAGGGCCTGGCCCAGCTCGCCCAGACGCGCGAGGCCGCGAGGCTCCCCGCGCCGATAAACCACGACTTGCGCCGCGGCCGGGAAGGCCCCGTGAAATTTTTGTTCGATGACGGACTCCCGGCGGCGCAAGGCGGAGCACAAGGGGCAGCGGCCGGGCGGGGTGGCCAGATTGAGGAACAGGAGCGGCGCGCTGACCCGCATCCGCCGGCAGGCCGAGAAGAGGTCGTTGGTTTCGGCAAAGGCCATGTCGGTGAGGATGGCGACGGCGCAAAGGGCGCAGCGGTCGGGATCGGCAAGCAGGCGGCGAAGGCGCTTAAGCGCACTGGACATGGCGACCAGGCGTTGCGAGAGAGCCGGGAGGCGGAAGATGTGCTTGTATTTGAGGAACAGGCCAAAAAAAACCTTCAACCAGCCGTCGAGCAAATCGGGGGTTTCGAGCAGGCGGATGAGATGGCCGGTTGGGGCGGCGTCGAGGACGAGGGTGGAGTAATGGTGTTGATCGCAGAGGTCCAACACCCGGGTCAGGGCCATGACTTCGTCCAGCCCGGGCGGGGAAAGGTCCACGAATCGTTCCATGGCGGGGCGGTCAAAGGCGAGGTCCATTTCGGGCAGGAGCGAGCCGAAGAAGGACCGCAACTCGTTGCTGTAAAGGCGCTTGAGGGCGCGGAATTCGGCTTCGGCGTCGAACTCCAAGGCGGTGAGGCCGGGGCAAATCCGTATGGGCGTGGAGCCGACCGGCGTTCCCAGGCAGTCGGCCAAAGAGTGAGCGGGGTCGGTGGAAAAAAGGAGCACCTCGTGGTCGGGGGAGTCGTGGG
>JBEKUQ010000549.1:0-3006 GCA_049514835.1 Verrucomicrobiota bacterium
GCGCATTCCATGCGGACGGATTCAATCCATTGCGAGGTGGCCGCAAAAACGTCCCGGCGGTCGCCGTCAAACCCGAAGACAAAACTGCCATTGACCTGAATGCCGTGGTCGTGAAAAATGCGCACCCGTCGCGCGTAGTCTTGCACCAGCGGCGTCCGCTTGTGCGCCCCGGCCAGGTTCTGGTCCGAAAGCGATTCAAACCCGATGAACACCCCGGTGCAACCGGCCAGCGCCATTTCCCGGACCAGCCCCGCATCGTCCGTCACGTCGAGGGTGACCGCGGCGCTCCAGATCTTCTCCAGCGGCCGCAGCGCCTGGCATAACGCGCGAAGGTATTCCGGCCGCGAGCCAAGATTGTTGTCAATAAAAACTCCGTACGGCTCCCCGTTCGCCTGGAACTGCCGGCGGATCTCCTCCGGCTCCCGCACCCGGTACGGCATCCGCAGCCCCTCGGTCGCCAGGTAACAGAATCCGCACCGGTTGTGGCAGCCCCGCGTGGCGATCAGGCTGGTCGTCGTCAGAAAACTCCGCCGGGGCGCCAGGTCGCGGCGCGGCGCCGGATCCAGGTCCCAACCGTGCTGGTCAGTCGCGGCGTAGCGCGGACGAAGCCGCCCCAGCCCGGCATCCTGCAACATTTCCGGCCACAATTGAACCCCGTCGCCGATGGCCAGCGCGTCGGCATGCGGCGCGCATTCCTCCGGACAGGAGAGGGTGTGCAATCCGCCGAGGATCACTTTGCAGCGGTGGGTTCGATACCACCCTGCCAGCGCGAAGGCGCGTTTGGCAAACGTCAAATGCACGGAGATGCCAACGACTTCCGGCAGCGGGTCTGTCGGCGGCGGGCCTTGCAGAAGATTTTCATCCCAGCAGCGGACCTGCCAATCTTCCGGCGTCGCCGCGGCGACGGAAGTCAGTGCCAAGGTCGGGGTGAGAACATGTTTGCCGAAGCTGGAATGCGGCGATTTCGCGTAAAACGGATTGATGAGCAAGGCCAGCCGACGCTGGATGGGAGCTCCGGGTTGGATCGGCGGAAGCGCCGGCGCCGCCGCCATTTCGCGCGGGAGCCAGAGGGCGCGCCGCGGTTGGTAAAAGGGATCGTCGGGGACGTTTCCCAGAAAAGCCGCGAGTGGATTCATGGGTTTTCGGCGTGGCGGCGCGGGTGGGCTTGAGCTTCACTTTGTATCACAAAGTAAATGACCCCCCAGGAGCATTCTCGTTCAAAAACTTGTTCAAAAATTTGGGGAAATTATGGTTGATGTTTCATCCCGATTATGGCAGCCTTGGCCTTGCCCTATGAGTTCGCCGACTGCCAAATCCTCAGGCAAGCTGGATGAAAAACAGGTGAAAGCCCTGGTCAGCCTGCTGGCGGACGATGACCCGGCGGTGTATCGAACGGTGCGGCAAAAGCTTGTGTCTTACGGCCCCATCGCCGCGCACTGGGTGGGGGAACACCGCCTGAGCAACGATCCGGTCCTGCGCCGGCACGCCCAGGAGATCATCCAATTTTTTTCCCGGCAGGAGGCGGACACGCAGTTGCTGGCCTTTTGTTTGAATCAAGGGGAGGATTTCAATCTGGAGCAAGGGGCGTTGTTGCTGTCGCGCACGCAGTATCCCGAGATCAACCTGGAGGCTTACAGCGCGTTGCTCGATCATCTGGCGGGCGAATTGCGGGACCGGCTGGATTTGAACGGGGATCCGGTGCAAATTCTGGGCGTGATGGCCGATTATTTGTTCTCGGAAAAGGGATTCGCGGGGGATGAAACCAATTTTCACGATCCGGAGAACAGTTATCTCAACCGGGTGCTGGACCGGCGGAAGGGAAGCCACATCAGCCTGAGCGTGGTGTATCTGCTGCTGGCCCGGCGGCTGAAATTGCCGGTGGTGGGCATCGGGCTGCCGGGTCATTTTGTTTGCCGCTATCAATGCAGCCGCCAGGAGATTTATATTGACCCGTTCCGCAAGGGGCGTCTGCTGGCCAAGGCCGATTGCGTCAAGTACGTGGCGCAACTGCGGCATCCATTTGACGAAAGCTGCCTGGCCCCGGTGAGCGCGCGCCGGATCCTGCTGAAAATCTGCGTCAATCTGCACCAGATTTACACCCATCTCAAATCGCCGGTCCACAGCGAACGCCTCCAGCGCTACCTCGTCGCCCTGGCCAAGTAGTTCATGAAAATTGAAATCCGCTCCGAATACTCGCGGGGCGAATTGGCCCGCGCCCAACTCCAGCCCAATCCCATGGACCAGTTCTCCCTTTGGTTCCAGCAGGCCGTGGAGGCCAAAGTCGTGGAGCCAAACGCCATGAGCCTGGCCACCGCCGGCGCCGATCAGCGCCCGCTGGTCCGCACCGTCCTGTTGAAAAGCTATGATGAGCGCGGTTTCGTTTTTTACACCAATTTCCAGAGCCGCAAGGCCCGCCAGATGGCTGACAATCCCAACGTCTCCCTGCTCTTTCCCTGGCTGGCCCTCGAACGCCAGGTCATCGTCTGCGGCGCGGTGGAAAAAGTTTCCACCGCCGAAACCCTCGCCTATTTCATCACCCGCCCGCGCGGCAGCCAATTGGGCGCTTGGGTCTCGGCCCAAAGCTCCATCATCACCACCCGGTCGCTTCTAGAGCAGAAATGGGCCGAAATGAAGCGCAAATTCAGCGCGGGCCAGGTGCCCCTTCCTTCCTTTTGGGGCGGCTACCGCGTCCTGCCCGATGAAATCGAGTTCTGGCAGGGCCGCCCCAACCGCCTGCACGACCGCTTTCTCTACACCCGCCAGCCCGATGCCTCCTGGAAAATCCACCGCCTGGCCCCGTGATCCTTCTCCCGTTCAAAAACTGAGGCGTCCCGACGAAACGAAAATCACTTGCGCGCCCTGCCCGCAGGGTGTAAATCTGTGTTGAGCGGGAGAGCAATGGGAACGGCAATTTATGAGAACGCGACAATTCATTTTTGGGACGTTCACCGGGGCGGTTCTTCTGGCGGCTGTGCTTCTTGCCGCTCCCAGCCACGCCCTTGCGTC
>JBEKUQ010000550.1:0-3001 GCA_049514835.1 Verrucomicrobiota bacterium
GTCCTCCGCTATCGCAATCACCCCTGCATCGCCCTCTGGTGCGGACGCAATGAGAGCGACCCGGCCCCGCCCCCGCTGGCCGCGGGCGTTTCCAACCTCATGAAGGAATTGGAGCCGTCCCGGATTTACCATGCCAACTCCGATGAAGGCCACGGCGTCCATTCCGGCGGGCCTTATTCCTGGCGCGCCCCCGCCGCCTTCTACACCTATCCCACTTCCGGCCGCCGCGCCGAAGTGTTCAAGACGGAAATCGGCTGCGTCTCCATCCCCACCCGGGAGAGCATTTTGGCTTGGATGCCGGAGAAGGACACGGAGAACTTCCCCAACGACGATTGGGCCGAACACGATCTGGCCCGCGGCAACAACAACGGCGACACCTACGTCCGCACCATTGGCGCCCGCTATGGCAACATCTCCGGCACGAATTTCACCCTCAATAAATTCGTCCATGAGGCCCAATTGGCCAACTACGAGGCCTACCGCGCCCTCTATGAAGGCCGCGACGCCCAACTGTTCACCGGCAGCACCGCCGCCCTCACCTGGATGAGCAACCCCGCCCAGCCCAGCACCTGCTGGCAGCTTTACAGCTACGACCTCGAACCTTTCGCCTCCTTCTTCGGCGCGCGCAAAGGTTGCGAACAAGTCCACGTCATGATGAACCAATCCAATTTCAACCTCATGGTTGTCAACCAAACGCCCAATCCCATCCGCGGCCTGCTCGTCCGCGTCCGCGTCCGCGTCTTTAACATGGACGGCTCCCTCGTCTCCGATAAAACCACCCCCGTCTCCGTCCAACCCAGTTCCGTCACCAACCTCGGCGCGATTGAATTTCCCGCCGGCATCTCCCCGGTGCATTTCGTCAAAACCGAATTGCTCGACGCCCGAGGCCGGATCATTTCAGACAACTTCTACTGGCGCGGCGTCAGTCCCAACGATCTGACCGCCTTGAACGATCTTCCTCCCGCCCCGATTGAAGCCGACATTTACCGTCATGATGTCGGCGGCAAATGCCTGCTCGACGTCACCCTCTCCAATCCCTCCACAGTCGTGGCCCTCATGACCCACATCCAACTGCGCCAACAACGTTCCAATCAGCGCGTCCTCCCCGTCTTTTACGACGACAACTACGTCTCGCTGCTGCCGGGCGAGAGCAGAACCATCCAGGTGGAAGCCGCCTCCAAGGACCTCGGCGGCGAGAATCCGCTCATCGTCGTGGACGGCTGGAATCCAGTCGTCAAGAGCGCCAGCTTCAGCGGCGGCGTGAGCATCGCTCCCAACACCCCCGCTCTGGTCATCGGCGCTCCCGCCGCCAAACCCTGATCCAATCGAACGCCTTTCTTATGAACACTCCATCCAATCGCAGAACCTTTCTGAAAAAATCCGCCGCCGCCGCCGTGTCCGCCCCGCTCCTCATGAGCCTCGAGGAATACGCCCTCGCCGGCCAGGGTGGCGCCGCCTCCCCGCCGCCGGCCCGGCCTGCTTCGACGGCCGCTCTCCCCGCCGCCGCCATTGGCAAAGTCAACATCAGCCGGCTCATCTGCGGCGGCAACCTCATCAACGGCTACGCCCACAGCCGCGATCTCATTTACGTCTCCACCTTGCTCCAACACTATTTCACCGATGACAAAATCCTCCAAACCTGGTCCCTCTGCGAGCAGCACGGCATCAACACCATGATCCTCCACCCGGGGGAGGCCAGGGCGGTCAACCTTTACCAGAAATATCGCGCCCAGGGCGGGCGCATTCAGTACATTGCTCAAATCGAGCCGGCGAAAAACGACCTCATCACCGAAGTGCTGCGGGCCAGGGACGCCGGCGCAGTCGGCGCTTTTCTGGTGGGCAACCTGGGCGATGCCTGGACCCGCGATGGCGACGTCAAGTTAATTGGCCAGTTGCTCTCCAACATCAAGGCGCAAGGCCTGATCGCCGGTGTGGCCGGCCACGAACTGCGCACTGTCCAGACCGTCGAAAAGGCCGGCCTCGCCCCGGACTTCTACATGAAGACCCTCCACGATACCAACTATTGGTCCTCCCGCCGGCCCGACCAGCTCAAAGAGGTCATTGATAATTACGCCGTGGACAACTACTGGTGCAAGGACCCCAAGGAGACCATCGCGTTCATGTCCGAAGTGGACCGCCCCTGGATCGCCTACAAGGTCCTGGCGGCCGGCGCCATTGATCCCAGGGCCGGGTTCAAACACGCCTACGAAAACGGCGCCGATTTCGCCGCCGTTGGCATGTTCGACTTCCAGATCGCCGACGATGTCGCCGTGGCCGGCGCCGTTCTCAAAACAACTCAAAACCGCGACCGAAAATGGTTCGGCTCAACCAAACCATCATGACCAGCAAAGAGCTTCAACGGCTTTCGGCCGCCCTGATGATGCTTCTCGCGGCCCTCCCGCTCCGGGCCCAGCCCGCCGGTGTCTCCACCAATTCCTCCAACCGCATCTTCACCCAGGACGGCCTTCCGGCGGACACAAACTTCTTCCCCATTGCCGTCTGGTGTCAAAACCCGGCCAATGCCGGACGCTTTCAGGCCGCGGGAATAAACCTTTACGTCGCCCTTTGGGAAGGGCCAACCGCCGCCCAGCTTGACGCCCTCCAAACCGCCCGCATGCCCGTGATCTGCAGCCTGAATCAATTGGCCCTGCGGTTCAGGGACAACCCCATCATCGCCGGCTGGATGCACGAGGATGAACCCGACAACGCCCAATCCCTCGGCAGCGGCCAGGGCTACGGTCCGCCCATTCCCCCCGCCACCATTGTCAATCATTACCAGCGCATCCGCTCCATTGATCCCTCCCGTCCCGTCATGCTCAACCTCGGCCAGGGGGTCGCCTGGGACGATTGGGTTGGCCGTGGCGTCCGGCGCAACCATCCCGAGGACTATCCTGAATACATCCAAGGTTGCGACATCGCTTCCTTCGACATCTATCCCGCCGTCCATGACTCCCCCCAGGTGGCCGGCAAACTGGAATTCGTTTCGCGCGGCGTGGAGCGG
>JBEKUQ010000551.1:0-2995 GCA_049514835.1 Verrucomicrobiota bacterium
GGGTCCACCCCCCCCAGCTTCCGCACATAAATGAACCCCTCCTCATCAATATAATTAACTGCCATCGAAATCTCGTCCGCGTGCGCCGACAGCATCAGCCGGGGCGACCCCCCCTTGTTCAGCACCGCCACCGCGTTCCCGTAGGCGTCCGTGAACGTCTCCTCCGCCCATCCCTTCACATAATCCAGCCACACCCGCTGCCCGCGCGCCTCATGCCCCGACGGGCTGGGCGTGTTCACCAGCCTCTCCAAAAACTCCAATGATTCCTTTCGCATGACGCCATCCTAATCCTCCCTCCCCCGCAATCAACCCCGAACCAATGCCGGCACTCCCTCGTCTTAATCCTGATCCTGATCCTGATCTTAATCTCCCTTTCCTTGTAGCGGCGGTCCATGACCGCCGCAAACATCTCGAAAAAACCCGCCGCCGCAAAAGCCGTCCAACCGCCACCCCGCCAGCGAACCCGGCCTCAATATCATCAAGATACCACCTGTTTATCGCCTTCTTGCGTCCTGCCCTCTCGGCCGCTTCTCCAACTGTCGCCAAGAATTTTGGCGCGGATTTCCGGGCTCAGCGTTCTTCTTCGCGGATGGGTTTCAGGTCCATGTAGGTCGGCTGGTCGCGGTCGCCGGGCAGGAGCTTGCCGCCCGTCACGCTCAGTTCCACGACGTTGATGGCCGTGGTGCGGCGGTCCCGGACGGGCGGACGGTCGCCAGCGAAATAAAACCACCAGGCCCGGCCGCCGCTGACCACGACATCGCCATGCGAGCCGAAAAGCGGCTCCGGCTGAAGCTGCCAGTTCAGACAATCGTCGGAAACCCAGACGCGCATGCCGTTGGCCCAACAGTCGGCGACGAGCCAAAACTCTCCCTTCCAATGAAAAACTTTCGGGCCTTCGCCGCTGAAGTTGGTGACGGCGTTGCCCTTGGCTTCCCAATGGTAAAGGTCGGGGCTGTCGGCGTAAGAGAGGGTCGGGTTTTTGCGTTCGTCTTTGTACCACATGCGCCAGACGCCGCCGGGCGTTTGCATGACGCACGCATCAATGACGCGATCGGACTTCAAATCCAGCGGGCCGACGGTGTCCCACTTGATGCCGTCCTTGCTGGTGAGATGGACGATTTGGCGGGGGTGGTTCCAGTCGTTGAAAATGCCAGGGACGAAGGTGAGATACATGTGGTAGGTGTCCTGATACCAGATGACTTCGGGAGCCCAGTAGGTGTAGTCGTCGGGATGGGTGTCTTTGCCGTAGGCGATTTGGGCTTCGCCGCGATAGGTCCAGGTGGCGCCGCCATCGGAGGATTCGGCCATGCCGAGGTGGGTCCCATGCACCCAAGCGACGCCCGGCGTGTTGGTGACGGTGGCGCGGCGCTGGGTGTAGTACATGAACCATTTGTTCTGCTCGGCGATGAAGCAGAGGACGGGATCGGTGGGGGCGTCGAAAACGGGGTCGCGGAAAAGAGGGCGCGGGGCCGGTCTTCCGGCGGGCGCCGCGGGCGAAGGGGTTTGGGCTTGAGCAGCGACGGCCTGGAAGAGGAGACAGAGGGAGAGAAAGAGGTGACGTTGCATTTGCGTCATGTTTTTCCTGGAAAGTGCATTCTGACGCTGGCGGCGGTCAAGGCAAATTCGATGTCAAGTCTCATTAGTAAATGGTGCCGGCGGAGGAGAAAGCGCGGGCGGAATCGCTGGGGCGGTCGGAGTCGGAGCCGAGGGGGAAGCGAGGAAAGGCCTTGAGGGAAAGCGTCAAGCCGACGCCGAAATCGGTGGGCTGGCCGGGCCCTTGGAGGATGCGGAAGGTCAGGCCGCCGGTCCAACTGCGCAGGTCGCGGTAGAGGGTGTAGTCCTGCTCCTCGAGGGTGCCGTTCTGGGCTTCGAATCGCTCGGCGATGTGAACGCCCCAGTTCTCGTTGAGGCGGTAGTGAGTGCTGATGCCGAAAAGGCTGTGGCCGGCCAGGGACTGGCCGGGGGCGGTGAGGAATTCGGGATCGTTGTTCATGAGGTAACGGTAGCTCAGGGCGACGCTCCATCGGCTGTTAGGGTTGATGGTCAGGCTGTTGATGGCGTCGCGCCAGCGATGGTCGGGCAAATCGTAACGGAAGGAAGAGTCCAGGCGCAGCCAACTGCGCGGCCGCAACAGGAGGTCCGAGTAGAGATCGGAGAAGGCGTGGTTGGTGCCGGGCGTGAGATTCCAATCGGTATAGACGGCCCAGTTGACGAACTCCTCGATGTTGCCGCCGCGTTTGGTCTGGAGGATGTTGCGGAGCGTCAGCCGGAGGAAATTCTGCTTGTCAACGGAATCAATCGAGTTGTAATCCGGGTACTCCACGGGCAACAAGCGCAGGCTGGGCAGCTCGCTGTCGAATTGCGGGAGTTGGGACGGGGCGCGCGAGGGGGCCGGGACGTAAACGTAGTTGATGTCCGGCTCGATGATGTGGCGCAATTCATGCACGTCCCAGAAGGTACTTTCCGCCTCGCGGTAAACGCGGGAGGCCTTGGTGGAGAAATCCACGCCGGTGTTAAAGACGCCGCGGGCTTGGGCGTTGGTGGGGGTGGTGACGCCCTCCACGGCGCTGTAGTAGGTGAAGCGCCCGCCCACGCGCGGGGTGACGTTGAACCAGCCGAAGAAGGTTTCGGGCAGGGTGAATTGTTGGACGGTGTCGGCGCGGGTGGCCGCATAGTTTGTCTGAGCCGGATTGTTGGTGTCGGAAAAATCGCGGCGGAGGTAGGCGACGGAAGATTCGCTTTGGTAGAAAATGGGCGTGTTCCCGACTTGCTGGCGCAAGCCGGTGAGCTTGATGTCGGGGAGGCGTTCGACGGTTTCAAAGAAGTTGACCAGGCGCGGCTGGGCCATGGCGTCGAGGGTGAAGTTGGGCCAGAGCTGGTTGACCTCGCCGTAGGAAGCCGGTGCGATGTCGGCGCGGTATTCGCTCTCAAAAAAGTCGCGGATGATGAGGGGACCACTTTGGTAATTGGCGAAAAACTTGGCGGAGAAATTGGT
>JBEKUQ010000552.1:0-2994 GCA_049514835.1 Verrucomicrobiota bacterium
GTCACGCTGGAGTTCGTCAACCAGCCGCCGCCCGTGCTGGTGCAGATCAATCCGCAACGCCTGGCGCGCGTCTTCCACAATTTCATCGGCAACGCGGCCGATGCCATGCCGGACGGCGGCAAGGTCCGCTTGTCTTTCAGCATCAACGGCGGCCAGTCGGTTGTGACGGAAATGCACGACACCGGCAAGGGCATCGCCCCGCAAATGCTCGGCCGGCTTTTCCAGGCCTTTGCCACTTACGGCAAGTCCAGCGGCACCGGTTTGGGCCTGGCGATATGCAAGAGAATCATTCAGGACCATCAGGGCGCCGTCTTTGCCAGAAACGCCCCCGAGGGCGGCGCCGTTTTTGGCTTCTCCTTGCCCATTGCCAACGCCGCCAGCCCTTGATCGCCGCCGGCCCAGGACTGCCGGAATAATTGGGATGGAGGGCGGACACAACCGGCCGTCATGCCGGCACTCTCCATGAATCGCATTCGTTTATTGTCGGAGCAGGTCGCCAACCAGATCGCCGCGGGCGAAGTGGTGGAACGCCCCGCCAGCGTGGTCAAGGAACTGGTCGAGAATTCCCTCGACGCCCGCGCCTCGCGCCTCGCCGTGGAAATCCACGCCGGCGGCCGCAGCCTCATCCGCGTCACCGACGACGGCCAGGGCATGAGCCGCGACGACGCCCTCCTCTGCCTGGAACGCCACGCCACCAGCAAGATTGAGCGCGCCGAGGATTTGAACGCCATCGGCACGTTGGGCTTTCGCGGCGAGGCCCTCCCCAGCATCGCCAGCGTCAGCCGTTTCACCCTCACCACGCGCGAGCGCGACAGCTCCTCGCCCGACGGCACGGAGATCCTCGTCAACGGCGGCAAAATCGTCGCCGTCAAGGCCAGCGGCAGCGCTCCCGGCACTGCCGTCGAAGTCCGCCAATTGTTTTTCAACCTGCCCGCCCGCCGCAAATTCCTCCGTGCCGACGAAACCGAGTCCGCCCACATCCAGCACTACTTGACGCTGGCCGCGCTCGCCTTTCCGGAAGTGGCCATGGAATTTGTCAAAGACACGCGCCTGGTCTGGCAATTGCCCGGCGTCCGCCAGCACGACCGCCTGGCCGCCTTGCGCGAACGCTGGCGGGCCTTGCCCGGCGGCGAACAGAAGCTGCTGGCCGTGGATTTTACCGGCGATTTGCCCGCCACCCGCGATGAAACCGCCGGCCCGGACGCGCCCCCCGCCCACACCCCGCCCCAACCGTTGCGCGTCTGGGGACTTCTCGGCGCTCCCGGCGTTTCCCGCTCCAGCCGCGCCGAGCAGTATGTCTTCGTCAACCGCCGCCCCGTGGAGAATCGCGGCATCAACTTTGCCTTGCTCGAAGGCTATCACACCGCGCTGATGAAAGACCGCTATCCGGTGTGCTGCCTGTTCCTGGAAGTCAATCCTGCCGAGGTGGACGTGAACATCCACCCGGCGAAGCGGGAAGTGAAATTCCATCGCGAAAGGGCGATGCGCCAATTGTTGACTCAGGCGATTCGCGCTACGCTTCTGAGTTTCCACGCGCCGCCCAAAACTCCGCCGCCCCGTCCGGCCGCGGAACCCGTTCCCATCCTCCCACCCGCGCCGGCCCAATCGGAATTGCCCAAACTCGCCCCGCTGCCACCCGTCCCGCCCGCCGCCATTCCTGTCCAGTCATCGCCCGCTCTGGTCCCGCTTGAATCCGCAATCCAAAACCCGCCCTCGAGTCAGGGCTCGATCCCGACAGGTCGGGACCCTGCCGAACAATCGGCGATTGAACAATCCGCAATCCGCAATCCGCAACTTGCCGCGCCGCAGCCAGGCGAAGGCGGGTCCGCAATCCACGCTCCGCCCGTCCCGCTCCTGCAAGTGCCGTTGCGGCTGGTGGGTGTGGTCGGCCGCCTTTATGTCGTGCTCGAATCGGATCGCGGGCTGGTGCTGCTGGACCAGCACGCCGCCCACGAACGGGTTCTCTTTGAACAAATGCTGCGCCGCCTGGAGCAGGCTGGCGCCGCCCCGTCCCAGCGGTTGCTCCTGCCCGAAACCGTGGAACTGCCCGTGCGCGACGCCCATTTCCTCCGCCAGCAACTCCCCACCCTCACACGCCTGGGCGTCGGGCTGAGCGAGTTTGGCGAACGCACCTTTTTGCTGGACGCACTCCCCCCTTTCGTCCGCGCCGCCGATCCCCGCCGGTTTATCCTCACCCTGGTGGATGAATTAAAGGCGGCCGGCCAGGCGGTCAACTCGCTGCGCCTGGGCGAGCACACGGTGGCCAAGACCGTCTGCCGCCACGCCGTCAAGGCCAACGATCCGCTGGCCTGGCCCGAACTGGAAAACTTGATCGAGGATTTGCGCCATTGCGCCATGCCCTATACCTGCCCGCATGGCCGGCCCACGCTTATCGAAATGAACTTCCGCGAACTGGAAAGAAAATTCGGCCGCGTCCAATGAACCCCGGTGGCCCGCGGGTGCAAGTCAGACATTTTCAAAGACAGGCGATGTCAGAGAAATGGGGTCAGAAAAATGGAATTGGGCCGCTTGGCTCTGAAGGGGCAGGGGAGGGGCGCATTCATTTCTGACACGGAGAGAAGGAGCGGTATCATCTGCAAGAATTGAACGGGACAAGAAGAAGTCAGAAAGATGGAGTCAAAAAGATGTTGATGACCCCATTTTTTTGACAGAAAGAAAATCCAAACCACGGATGGCCCCGGCGCGGCAAAGCCGCGACCAAAGGAATTAAACCACGGATTTCACGGATTTCACGGATGGAGAGGAGAAGGAACGGCGCAACGCCTCCTGTATAGAAGGCAGCCCCCATACTCCATGAGTATTTGACGTACCGTCGGTCAATCCTGCCGCAGGAAACGCATGGTGGCGAGTGCAAAAACGGGCAAATATATGGTTTGATAACATTAAGGGCGAAGTGGCAAGGAAGGTTTCCTTCCGGTAGAACGTTGTTGTCCGAATAAAGAAAAACAACGAACCGAAAGGAAACCGTATGAC
>JBEKUQ010000553.1:0-2992 GCA_049514835.1 Verrucomicrobiota bacterium
AAAAGGTGAACGTTCAAGAGTTGAAAAAGAAGGTGAGCGGTGGCGGCTTTCGACCGTTTTCCCTGCGCACGACGGATGGGCAGTTTGAGGTCCCGCATCCCGAATTCATTCTCATTGGGAAATACAGCATTGCGGTTCTCGACAAGCAAGGCTTCATAAACCATATAGATCCTTTGCACATCGTCTCCGCCAGGGAGCTTTCCCGCCGCAATGGCGACTCTTGAATCGTTCAACTCAGGGACGCCGCCATTCATCCGCGCACGACGCCCTCGATACGGGCCGGATGCCTCATTTTCGAGGGCTTCGCCTTTTCGCGCGCTGCTCGGCGGATGAACAAAGTCCGCTAACAAACTTTCATCGCTTCCGCCGCCAGCGCCGTGATCTTTGCCCAGGCCTGCTGCCCCACCAGCCCCCGTTCCGCCATCCACGAACCGCCCACCGCCGCCACTTGCGGCAGGGCGAGGTAGGCCGGGAGCGTCGCGGCGGTGATGCCGCCCGTGGGCACGAAATGCACGTCGGTGTGCGCGAAGGGCGCGATCAGCGCCTTGAGCATCGCCACGCCGCCCGAGGCCTCGGCGGGAAAGAATTTGAGCAGCTTGCATTTCAAGTTCAGCGCCCGCACGATTTCCGTCGGCGTCATCACGCCGGGAATATAAGGGAGGTTCCGCGCCAGGGCCGTCGCCAGAACCGGTTCGTCCAGGCCCGGCGCCACGAGAAATTGCGCCCCCGCCTGGGCGGCCTGCGCGGCCTGGTAGGGCGTCAGCACCGTCCCGGCGCCGACGGTCATGGTCGGCGCGTCGCGGCGAATCCGGCGGATCGCCTCCTCCGCGGCCTCGGTGCGGAACGTCACTTCGATGGTGTTCAATCCCCCCGCCATCAGGGCCTGCGCCAGCGGCGCGGCATCCTCGGGATGATCAATCACCGCCACGCAAACCAGCCGTTGCTTTAGAACATTTTCCATGGTTTGAAGTATTTGAAATGGTGAACCGCGCGGCCAGACTACACCCTCGCCGCCGCAAAGGAACTCCAAAAGTAATTTGCCAACCTCTTCCCCAAGGGCATACTATCCGGCACCTATGAGAAGGATTGCAACCCTGGCATGTTGGCTCGCCCTGGCCGGCGCGGTTCTGGCGGGCGGGCCGGACGATGATTACATAGCGATCTACAGTCAAATCCAGCAGGCGGAGGCCCTCCAAAAAGGCGGCCAGATGCGGGAGGCGGCCGCGGCCTACCTGCACGCCCGCGACGCCTTGGAAAAATTGCACGCCGACTTCCCGGCCTCCAACACCGCCGCCGTGGCCTACCGGCTGGATTACCTGGCGGAAAAGCTCAAGGAACTCGCCTCGTATCTGCCTTCCGGCAACGCCGCATCCGCCGCCCCCAAGCCGGCCACGCCGCTGACTCCCCAACAGCAGGCCGCGATGTGGCAGGAGGAAATCAGCGCCTTGACCAACAGCAACGCCGAGTTGGAAATTAAAGTCCATGCCGCCCAACAGCAGATCAACGCCTTGCAGCAAAAAATCAACCAATTGAGCAACGATTATGCGCGGTCGGACATGAAACTCAAGGAAGCCCTTTCCGTGCAGCCGGCCGCGGTCGCGCCGGATGAATTGGCCAAGGCCCGCCAACAAATCCTCGCCCTGCAGAAAGAACGCGACCTCCTCCGCGTCACTGTGGAACAACAAAAGGCGCCCCGGCCCGGCCCCAAACCATCGGCTGCCAACACGGAATCCGCCAAGCCGCCCGCCGAAATCGCGGACATCAGGTACAATTTGAGCGGCATGCCCGCCCAACAAGTGCTCAACGAAATCTACGCGCCGCTGGTCAACCGCACCCAAATCCAGGCGGGCGAAGGCCCCAACGCCATCCCCAAAACATTGATGATCGCGCTGCGCACACCCTCCAACCTAACCAAGTCCGCGGCAATCAAGTTGCTGGAAACCGTGATGGCCACGAACGGAATCACGATCGTCCCCGTCGGAGACAACTTCTTCACGGCCGTCCTGAACAAAGTCGAACCCGCGGCGCCAGTGGAGCGACCCCTCCCCGACAACCTCAAACAACTCAGCGCCGAGCGCGATAAGTTGAAGAGTGATCTCGCGGCCGCAAAAAGGGATTTGGAATCGGCCAACCGCAAAGTGGACGCCAACAGCGCCGACGCCACCGCCAAGCTCAAGGCCGCGGAAAAGGACAAGGACGATTTGAAGAAAGCATTGGATTTGGCCAACCGCAAAGTTGAGGCCAACAGCGCCGACGCCGCCGCCAAGCTCAAGGGCGTTGAAAAAGAAAGGGACGACTTGAAGAAACAGATCGCGGCCATGAAGCCGGCTCCCGCGCCGCCACGCGCCGCGGCGACGGCCTCCGGGTCGAGCGCGGAAGTCGCCGGACTGCGCGCGCGTCTGGCGGTGTTGGAAGCCGCGAAGGTGCCCTATACCGCGGAAGAACTGGCGGTGATGAAGGGTTCGCCCGCCGCCGCCGCGCCCGCTCCCCCCGTGGCGGCGAAGGCGCCTTCCGCCAAAGTGCATACCCTCAGGGATTTGACCCAGAACCTTACCGATATAATGAGGCAGGCGAAGATAGACGCCGAGTCCCAGCATTACGCGGACGCGGAAAAGAAATATCAGGACGTGCTCCGGCAGGATGAAAACAACGTGGATGTGATGTATTTTCTCGGCCATCTCCAGTTTGTCGCCGGCCATCCGGACGATTGCGACAAAACGGTGCATCGCGCCCTGGCCCTCAGCCCCAACGATCCCGGCAACCTTTATTTGCTCGGCATCCTGCGCTTTGGGCAGAACAAGTTGGACGACGCCCTCGATGCTTTGAGCCGCTCCGCCGCCGTCAATGCCACCAACTCCGCCACCCAGTTTTCCCTGGGCAGCGTTTTGGCCGCCAAAGGACTGCGCACGGAGGCGGAAACCGCGTTCCGCCGGGCCGTGCAGGTTGACCCGGCCTACGCCGACGCCCACTTCAATCTGGCGTTGATCTACGC
>JBEKUQ010000553.1:3008-3461 GCA_049514835.1 Verrucomicrobiota bacterium
TCGATGGCGCTGGCCCGCTGGCATTATGAGAAGGCCATTGTTTTCGGCCACGAAAAGAATGACAAGCTGGAAAAAATGCTGTCCGAGCCGAAATAACGCCGAGGCCCGGCTTTTCCATCAAAGGATTCCCATTCGCCCGCCACCCGCCAATCCAACTTTGCAGCCTCTGGCCCTGTTGTGCTGCGCCGATTCGCTGCTCGGCGGCCAGTTGGCCGGCCGTTTGCAGGACATGGGCTATCGCGTCCAAACCGTCCACGATGCCGCCGCGCTACAGGAGCAATGCGAGCGCCAAAAACCGCTCGTCCTGCTCGCCGAGGTCTCCGCCCGGCCCGGCGTCTGCGACGGCATCGCCCTGGTCAAGCAATCTTCCGCCACCAGCCACATTCCCGTCCTGGCCTTCTCCGCCTCGCGCGACAAGACCCTGCAGGACGCCGCCGTCAAGGCCGGCGTCTC
>JBEKUQ010000554.1:0-2980 GCA_049514835.1 Verrucomicrobiota bacterium
CCATCCACCGCGACCGTCAAGCCGCCGGGTGTCGTGTCAATCGTCACCAGTTGGGCGTTCGCCCGGAGGCCGGCCAAACCGAGCCACGCCGCGAGCGGAATAAAAAAACGGAAAAACTGTCGGAAGTTCATAGAGGGGCTTCTTTTTTGAGTCAATCTTGGTTTGTTGGTTCATGTGATGGAATGGTTGTAATAATAATTTGCGTCACGGCACTTGCACGCGGTAAAAGCGGGCGGAGAAACTGGCGGCCGCATTGTCCGTGACCACCGCGCTGCCGTTGACGAGAGACACCGCCTGGAGCGCCTGCCAGGTGGTGAGATTGGTGGAGCACAGCACCGTGGCCTCCTTCGCGCCGGGCACTGTCACCGCGATTTGGACGTTTCCGCCTGGCAACATCGTGAGCGCGCCCGGGCTGAGCGTTGGAGCGTCAATGATGCTGAAGTTGGCGGCGCTGAAGGCGGACATGGCCGCATTTGTCGTGCTCTTGACTTGGATGGAATAATCGCTGCCGGGAACCAGATTAAAGCCGAGGTTCCATTTGCAGGCGCCGGTGCTGGGGGTGTTGGTGGTGACGGCTTGGAGCAGCGTGCCGCCTTTGTAGAGTTCGACCGCCAGGTTCTCAGCGAGGTTGGCGTTCCACTGGATGAAGTGAGGCGTCCCCCGCAGCCACACCTCGCCGCCGTTAGGCGAGGTGACTTGGATCGTCGGAGGAATGGTGGCGAAGGAGTTGGTCACCCACGCGCTTTGGCCGCCGTCATTGGAGGTGTTGACGCGCCAATAGTAGGTGGTGTTGTTGGCGGCGCCCTTCCAGACATAATAGGCGTCCGTCTGATAGGGGATGTCCACCACGGGACTGGCAAAGTCCGGCGTGGTGGCGATCTGGAGGTAATACCAGCCGGCAAAACCCACGGGCGACCAGGACAGCCAGATGGGCAACTGTTGGTTGACCGTAACGGTCACGTTGCTGACGGCCATTCCGGGAGCGATGACCTCGTCCGGTTGAACTCCCGGGTAAGTTTCGACCGTATTCAGAATCGGCGGATACGGCACCTGGGCCACGTCGGGATAGCCGAAAATCACCTCGCCGCAATCCCCACCCTGACCGGTCAGCGACAGGGTCGTGCTCAGTTGGCCGAGGACGGGGTTGTAGGCCGTCGGCTGGGCCGCAAAAACGCCCGAGCCGGTTTGAGCGCGGTAATAGACGGTGAGGTTGGCGGGATTGGCATAGCCAAGACTGGCAGTGCTGAACGTGAAGTCGGCTTTCAGACTGGCGAGGGAAAGTTCAGAGAGACTCACCCGGGCGGGCAGAACGCACGGGGCTGTCTGGTTGAACTGGGGGTTGACCGGGGCGTAGGGCGCGGACGTCACGTCGAACCGGTTGTAGCCGCCACCGCCGCTCTCAACGGTGAGCGACACGCCAGTGCCAGGGAAGTTGTAGGTATCATAGTCGGCCAGACCGTAGGCGGAAGCCGTGACGGCCTGGGACTGCGGCGGATAAGGGTACCTGAAGGCGCGGTAGCTATCTGCAGCCGGATCATTGAAGCGCATCTCGAAAACGACGCTGCCCGCGGGTGTGACCTCCGTGCAGGCGGGGATGTACTGGTCGATGCTGCCGCCGACGCCGGGGACGATCTGGGCGCTGCCCCAGCCAATGAAGGTATTGCCGTTCGGCAGGCGCTGGGCACTGCCGTAATGCCAGGAATAGACATTGGTGGCGGGCTTGTAAGACCAGACCAGCGTGGCGATTTTGTTGGTTTCATCCAGCCGGTATTCGTACACCGCCGAGGAGTAGGTGGCCTGTTGATTGGCGTTGCAGAAAACCAGGATGTCCCCGTTGGCCAGCCGCGTCACGGTATGGTCGGAAAACTCCGTCAAGGCCTGCCTCGGATTCACGCCCACAAAAGAAAACTGGTTGGCCAATCCCCCGAGGCGCCACATGATCTGGCCGGTTTGCCGATTGATCTTCCAGACATCCATTCCGAAGTTGGACACGAGCAGGTTTCCATCGCCATCCATGAAAACCGAGTTCAGATGAAAACCGTCAATCACCGGATTCAGCGCCACCGGGTTGGTCGCATAGCCGTAAGGGCCGTAGTAACTGTTGACCGTAAAATGGTCCCAGGTGCGCCATTGGAAGACGACGTTCTGCTGGTCGTCGAGTTCCTGAATGACCGCCCCGGCAAGCAGCGCGTTCGGATACGCCCCGGCAACGAGCTGGCTGAGGTTCATCTGCGTCTTGTAGTAGCCGATCAAGAGGACATGGCCGTTGGGCAGCAACTGGAAATCGTGGCAATCGGCCACATAACCGTTGCCGGCCGGGACGGTTCCCGCAGGGCTGTAATTGTTGTCGAGCAACTGGTGGGTGACATCGCCGCCGCCGGTATAGGAATAAGTGTGAAACAATTGGCCGGAATGCAGGTAACCGTCGGTCAGCGGCTTGAAGTCATACACGTCGTTCGTCGCCGCCTGATACCATATGGCCGAGGCGTCATTGGTCAGGATCATCATATAGAAGGCTCCGTTCGTTCCCGGATCGGTGACCGACATGAAGATGGAACCGGGCGCAACGGCGTTGCTGTTGTACGTCGTCACGGTGAAGCCGGGGAAATTCGCCGGCATCTGCGCCTTGGCGGCAGGGGCAAACAGGGCGCTTGCCACCACCACGATTGAACTGACCAACCCAATAGTTTTCATGTTCAGAAACCACCTCTTCCTTTGTTAATTCAGGCCGGCGGCTTGCCGGCGGTCACGCCCCCTCGCACGATCGCGCGGGCCGGGTCCGTCGCCGAAGCAAACGCTCAACCGCAATGGAAAACTCCTTGTGCCACCCATCTATCGCATGCTCCCCGTTTATGTCGTCACTCTTGCACAATGATCACTCAGTAGAATCATTGCGGACTTGTGTTCGTCGTTCTAAACACAATTGGTTGTTCCATTACCCCGGGGCTGTGCCGTCCAATTTTGTTCCAGAACCAGCCTA